>JBPCUI010000348.1:0-4309 GCA_051011235.1 Flavobacteriaceae bacterium | reverse complement strand
TTGGAAGGTGTTGATTTCGATGGTGCCGGCGCCGGAGTGTGCCTGATCTGGCATCTGACGTATGAAGATGGACTAAGCGGATTAAGCGTGGGGTACAATGTCTCAGCTCTCGATGGTTATTACGCTCGTTCCAATTCTATTTCGGTAACAAGGAATTGGTAAATTGCTACGAAAAAGAGAAGGAGGCCCATTGTTAAATCGATGGGCCTATTCTATTGATTATGGTCTATATTTTGTGGTAATCGGGATGTGGAGTAGATAAAATCAATCGCGTAACCGTACATGCTATCAGGAATTAATCCGGCTGCATTTCGAAAGTAATCATACCACCCTTTTCTAAACAGCTACAATGCCCTTGATGTGCGGGTGCGGGTTGTAATTGAGTAGGCTAAAATCCTCGAACTTAAAGTTGAAAATATCCTTCACCTCCGGATTCAAAATCATTTTTGGTAAGGGCCGGGTATCCCGACTGAGTTGTAGTTCTATCTGTTCGAGGTGATTGTTATAGATATGTGCATCACCAAAAGTATGAATGAATTCTCCGGGTTCATAACCGCATACCTGAGCTACCATTAAGGTAAAAAGCGCATAGGAAGCTATATTAAAAGGAACTCCTAAAAAAATGTCGGCACTGCGTTGATATAGCTGGCAGGAAAGTCTGCCATCGGCGACATAAAACTGGAAAAATGCATGACAAGGCGGAAGGGCGGCTTTCCCGTTCGCCACGTTTTCGGAAAAGGATTGTGAAGTATCCGGAAGTACACTGGGATTCCAGGCGGAAACGATAATTCTGCGGCTATCCGGATTGGTCTTTAAGCTATGGATCGTATTTTTGATCTGATCGATATCTTCACTGTTCCAGTTGCGCCATTGTTGCCCATATACCGGTCCCAGTTCGCCATTGTCATCGGCCCAGTCGTTCCAGATCCGCACCCCGTTCTCCTGAAGATATCCAATATTGGTATCACCTTTCAGGAACCACAGTAATTCGTGGATAATTGATTTGAGGTGGATCTTTTTGGTAGTTACCAGAGGAAAACCTTCCTGAAGGTCGAAACGCATCTGATAGCCAAAAATACTCAGCGTACCGGTGCCGGTCCTATCTTCTTTCTGACTGCCCTTATTGAGCACTTCTTTAAGTAAGTCGTGATATTGCTTCATGCTACATTTTCTTTCTTCAACGAAAATAATGAAACTGCAGCTTTTGAATATTTACGTTTTTTAAAAACTTATTAACTAATCGTGATTCAGCTTGTATTTTAACCTAATATCATACCAGCCATGGTGGCGGATAGCAAAGATGCCAGTGTGCCGCCTAGAACGGCCCTCATACCAAATTCCGACAGGGTTTTTCTTTGGCCGGGCGCCAATGAGCCGATCCCTCCGATCTGAATCCCAATAGAGGCAAAATTGGCAAATCCACAAAGCATGTAAGTTGCCATAATCACGGATTTATTATAGGTAAAATGGGAACCGCTTGTAAAATCCTTCAGGTCTGCCAGCTGAATGTAGCCAATAAATTCGCTTGCAGCCAATTTAATACCCAGCAACTGGCCCATTTGCATTATATCTGCAGAATTCACCCCGATAAGCCACATCAGCGGTGCGAAAACGACACCTAAAATTGCCTCCAGTGACAATTTATCGTAATAGGAGTTCTCGGCTATCCAAACATTAAGTGTTGAAAAATCGCCAACCCAACCCAGGAGCCCGTTGATCATAGCAATAAAGGCTACAAAAACCAATAACATGGCGCCTACATTAACTGCTAATTTAAGTCCCTCCGTGGTTCCGTTTGAAATAGCATCTAAAAGATTAGACCCAATTTTTTCGGTTGAGATCTTAATCTCTTTATTCACTGCTTCTGTTTGGGGATAAAGGATTTTAGACATAACAATGGCGCCAGGAGCGGCCATCACGGAAGCTGCAATCAGGTGCCTTGCGAATTCCAGGCGTAATTGTTCATCATTTCCTCCCAAAAATCCTATATAGGCGGCAAGTACACCGCCTGCTACCGTAGCCATACCTCCAATCATTACGAGGAGTATTTCGGAACGGTTCATTTTTTCAAGGTAGGCCTTGATGAGGAGCGGAGCTTCTGTTTGCCCCAGGAATATGTTACCCGATACGCTGAGACTTTCCGCACCGGAGATACCCAAAAATTTAGTAAGTAGCCAGGCCAGCATCTTCACCAGTTTCTGAATAATCCCCAAATAGTACAACACCGAAGTCAATGCTGCGAAAAATATGATGGTCGGCAGTATCTGAAATGCAAAAATATACCCAATATTGGGGTTTTCAAGGTTTAACAAACCACCAAAAAGAAATTGACTACCAGCCAGGGTAAAGTTCAGGATCTCATTAAAAAATTTACCCAAAATATTAAAGAACCATTGTATGGCGGGTACTTTTAATATGCCAACGGCGAGTAAAAGTTGAATACCCAGACCAATACCGGCAGTTTTCCAATTAACAGCCCGCCTTTTCGCACTGAATATAAAAGCGATCAACACCAGGGAAAACAAACCGAGTATCCCTCTGAGTAAAGAATTAACCGAAAAACCTTGATTGGGTTGGATCCCGGTTATTGCATCAACATCATTTAGAGTGGTAGTATCTATGTTTGGAACGATCGTATCGGTTGGTAATGGATTTTGCGCCACGACATTCAGGGAGAGAACCATAAGGAGGGCAAAAAGAATCCAAGGCCGTAATTTCATAGAGGTCTGGCTGTATTATCGATTACGCTTGGAAATTTCATCCCTTATTTTTGCAGCCTTTTCGTAATCTTCATTGGTAACTGCTTTGTCCAACTCCTGGTGTAATTCATCCAGACTAAGCTCTTTATATGGAGTACCGGATCCCGGGTCAATTTCAACCGTTTCGCCTTCCTGGAGGATCTCGTCTACTACAATACTGTCGTCGCCTTCTTCCTTTTCTTTTTCCTTGGAAGAAAATTTCAGGAATATGCCAGCCTTGTCGAGAATTGTTTTATAGGTAAATATTGGTGCGTTAAAACGCAGAGCCAGTGCAATCGCATCGCTCGTTCGCGCATCAATAATCTCTTCGATCTTATCGCGTTCACAGATGATACTTGAATAAAAAACACCATCGACCAGCTTATGAATGATCACCTGCTTCACCACAATATTAAACCGATCTGCAAAATTCTTGAATAAGTCGTGGGTAAGTGGTCTTGGTGGTTTTATTTCCTTTTCAAGCGCAATGGCAATAGATTGGGCTTCAAAGGCACCGATAACAATGGGTAATTTTCTGTCACCTTCCACCTCATTCAGGATGAGGGCATATGCGCCATTCTGCGTTTGACTATACGATATACCCTTTATTTTTAACCTTACCAAGCTCATACTTCAATACCAAAGTCATTCAGCCGGTCATACCGGTAAAATGTACTGCTCTTAAGGATACAAATTAACAAAAATTAAGTGTTCTGTGCCTTAAAATCCCTTAATTTTTCGGTGAGTTCCGGTACTACTTCAAAGGCATCACCAACTACGCCATAGTCGGCAGCTTTAAAAAATGGAGCCTCAGGATCTGTATTGATAACCAGCTTCACCTTAGATGCATTGACACCTGCGAGATGTTGTATTGCCCCGGATATACCAATAGCGACATACAGGTTGCAGGCCACTGGTTTGCCAGTTTGACCTACGTGTTCGCTGTGCGGTCTCCAGCCCATGTCTGATACAGGTTTGGAACAGGCTGTCGCTGCACCAAGAACCTCTGCCAAATCTTCTACCAGCTCCCAGTTCTCAGGTCCTTTAAGGCCACGTCCACCGGAAACCACTATATCGGCATCGGCAATAGTTACTTTGCCGCTTACCCTTTCAATATTGACTGACTCCGTATTAAAATCCGACGAATCGACAGAGGAAGTAAATTCCTCAACAGATCCGTTCACTGCGTTTTCCACCAATCCGAATGAATTATTAGAGACTCCAATGATCTTCGTAGCCGTATTGATCTGGGTATGTGCAAACCCCTTATTGCTAAAGGTCATTCGCTTAACCACAAGTGGATCCGTACTTAAGGGCACCTCGACCACATTCGGCACATAGCCAGCTTCCAGTTTACCGGCAAGTATAGAAACCATATACTTAGTATCTGTGCTGGAGCTTACAATGAGCATGTCTGCTTTTTCCTGTACTGCTGCCTGGGCGATTACCTGGGCATATACCTTTGCATTAAATGTATTTAGTTTTTCGTCTTTCACATGGAGCACTTTGCTCACTCCATAGTTGAACAATGTCTCGCAGTCTTCGGTATTAAAAGCAATAGCAGTCACTTC
>JBPCUI010000347.1:0-4338 GCA_051011235.1 Flavobacteriaceae bacterium | reverse complement strand
GCGCCCACTAAAACGAAGATTGCGCTAAACACAATGGACATTGTGATTATAGAATGTTTCATAGTGGACTTATCGAATAATTAGGAATTTGGAATTTACCAGCGCTTTTACGTGATGTGGAACATTGGCTTTAAAATCGAACACCTGATGGCGGTGGAGTTTATATTCATTTGTATCTACAGATAGGACGATCTCGCCCTCAAGAACAAGAAGACTACAGTCCCTCGGAGAAATATGCTCCGGGAATAAACATCCTTCTTCAAGACTTATACTCAATACCTCATAGGTATCGGATCGGACAAGATGCTTTACTTGCAGATCCTTGTACTCCTGTTCTGCAAGAATATTATTCGCGGTATACATACTATTCTTCCCAGTGTTCAATTAATTCGTTCCAATTATAGAGGCTGCCACCGTGTTCGTTTTTTGCCTCAAGGGCAGAATTTTCTGAGTCAAAGGCAGTGAGGTATGCTCCCATAGGACTTGGAATTCCTTCACTTATAAGAAAGATCGCATCTTCTACTGGTATAAGTTCACCCGGATTTGTATAATGATTACACAGGTACATCCCGATTTCCTGATCCCCATTCTGCTTTCGGTAATTCAGCAGACATTCCACAGCATCGAATTTGTATATTTTACCCTTTTTGGTAACTATTTCACTGCCGTGTTGCTTGTCAACAATTGTCATACTACAGAACTGACAAGTATCACTTCCGTACGAGATAGGTTGAGGTTCGATTTTGCACGCACCCACAGCATTGAAGCATATGATTGATAAAACAACACGGATGACAACTTTCATAGTTAACTACTTTTAAGACTTTCTTTTTTTCCAAGATAATATGCAACTAAAGAAAGTGCAATACCAAGTGCCAGGCTATAGGCTCCTAAACGCGGATAGCTGTGAGCCCGGAAATTCAATATATCTTTTGTTCCAAAGAACGGTGGCTGGAAACCCATCACAGAACCATCCGGGTTTGTAAACTTTAAAATTGCCTTCGGATCCAGATTATGGCCGTAATCGTGCTCCCATAGATAAAAATCGTATAAGCCTGCTGCACTTAACAGCACCATCAAAATAAACCAATACAGGAACCATTTGTAATTTCCCTTTAATGCAATTATGATACCCAGAGCGGTTGTTATGGCAATGCCCCAAGGGAAAATCTCGAACTCGGGGATGGCATCCGGAATGTATTGCATTCCCACATAGTGATTCATCAGGTTGATGTTCTGTATATCGTGCGGATTGTCGTCGGCGAAGTCATCTATAAAAATATACATCCCAAGAGGAGTGGGATACTGTGGAGCTTCCAGAGTAATTTTCCACAATGGGAATACAAAGAGTAGCAAAGGAAGCAATACCGCGAGTAGCATAACTAGTTTCGATCTTTTTTTCATAACGGAAGGTATATTTATTACTTTAAGCGGGAGGATTTAATCCTCCCGCTTTTTATTATTCTACTTAATTATTATATCTACTAACTCTTAATCTTCGCCTAAGCTCCATGTTAAATCCACAGAGGAATCTGCGGGTGATACTCTAACGTAACCCTGCATTTCCTGGTGAAGAGCAGAACAGAAATCCGTACAATAGAACGGCCATACACCTACCCGTTTAGGTTCCCAGACAAATGTTTCAGTCTGGCCGGGCATGATCAATAATTCAGAGGTGTTGGCGCCAATAATACTCACACCATGGGGCACATCGTAATCCTGCTCCAGGTTGGTGACGTGGAAATAGACCTTATCGCCTACTTTAACACCCTCAATATTGTCCGGGTTAAAATGGCTCCGAATCGTAGTCATATAGATATGTACTTCATTGCCGTTGCGTTCAACCTTTACATCCGCATCTGAGGTGGTTGCATGCTCGTGTTTGTTCTCAGAGAGGCTAAAGATTTTTTTGGACCGCTTCTTAACGATATCCGCGGCTATACCGGCGGCATAGTGAGGTTCACCGATCGTCGGGAAGTCGAGCAGTAACTCCATTTTTTCTCCTGTAATATCATAGAGTTGAGCAGAATGTGTCACCTCTGGCCCAGTAGGAAGATACCTGTCTTTGGTAATCTTATTCATGGCAAGCACATATTGGCCGTATGGCTTCCTGGAATTACCTCCGGGGATCATCAAGTGTCCTACTGAATAATAGCAAGGCTGACGATCTATAACTTCCCAGGTTCCTACTTTCCATTTTACGACTTCTGAAGAAATAAAGAAGGTTGTATAAGCATTACCTTTATCATCAAATTCTGTATGTAATGGGCCTAGTCCTGGTTGCTTGACAACTCCTGCCAAAACGTCTTCGAACTTTATTATAGGAATGCCATAGGCATCACCATCAAATTTTTCATTCTCTATGGCATCGATCATTTTGGTAAATGAATGAACCGTCAGGTCGGCGGACAGTTTACCGTTGCCCACAATGTATTCTCCTGTAGGATCTACATCACAACCGTGAGGTGATTTAGGTGTTGGCAGTAAATAAGCCAATCCCGGCAATTCTGATGCATCCAGCACGCGCACCTCTTTTTTCATGGTAGAGGTTGCTGTATGAGTCTCATCGCTGTATACATTATGCGCGTAATTAGCCGGCATCGTCTTGAATTTACCTTCTGCGATATACTCCTCTGCCTTCTTCCAGTTGATAGCCGCAATAAAATCCTTGTCGTTTTGTGAAGCATTTACTTCCATCAAGGTACTGGCTTCTTCGGAATTATAAGTCGAGAAAAACATCCAGCCATGTGAGGCACCTCTTCCGGGATGTGCAAGGTCATAATCAAATCCTGGCATAAGAACCTGGAATGAGAGATCCATGCCCCCGTCTTCCGGATCTACGCTGATAAATGACAACGCTCCTTTAAAATTTCCTTTGTATTCCGAAATAGGCATATCTCGTTGAGGGATAGGAACGGAAAAACGTGTTCCTGCCACTACATACTCGGTATTTTCGGTGACAAAAGCTGAACTGTGGTTCCCCGCACTATTGGGGATTTCGATTATTTCTGTAGTCTCAAAGACACTCAGGTCGATCTTGGCAATCCGCGGGGTGTTATTCCCGTTGATAAAAACCCAGCGACCATCGACTTCACCATTAGTTTGTGAAATATCAGGGTGGTGAGAGTCGTCCCAAGGTACAAATCCAAAGGAGGTATTTAACATGGGTTTGGTTTCTTCATTGTATCCCCATGCTTTTTCAGCATCCTGTGAAAAAACGGGAATTACCTTGAACAATCGGCCCGAAGGCAGACCGTAAACAGATAACTGTCCGCTAAATCCGCCCGAAACAAAGGCGTAGAATTCATCGTGTTCCCCCGGTGCGACGTACACCTTCTCAGCGGCACTTGAGGCGAGTGCACCATTACTTTTGCTCTGATCTGCGCAGGCAGTAATAAATGCCGCCATGCCTATAAGAGAGAGTACCAGGTAAATTGCTTTTTTCATTGCTTAATATTTAGTTTGTGTGTATTACTTATTCTTCTGGAGGTAACATAACCTTATCTATCACGTGTACAATACCGTTGCCAGCAGGGGCGCTCGCAATAATTTTGGCACCACCCACATAGACGTCATCGCCTTTTACTTCAATCATAACATTCTGATTGTTAGCCTGACCCAGTTTCTTGAATTTTTTTAGAAACTCTTTAGAATACTTTCCGGGCGTCACATGATACTTCAAAATATTTGCCAACGCACCTTTGTTCTCCGGTTTTAGGAGATCTTCCACAGTTCCTTCGGGCAGAGCGTCAAAGGCTTCATCAGTAGGTGCAAAAACCATTAATGGCCCGGCATTGACAAGAGCGTTTTCCAGGTCGGCAGCCTGAACTGCCGCAACAAGTGTAGTGTGTCTGTCAGATCCAATTGCAAGATCCAATACAGTGGGCATTCCCTCATCATCTTCAATAAAAGCCTGTCCCTGTTCTTTGGGCTCCGGGTTGTCCGATGAATCAGATTGAGCGGACTTTGGATCACTCTTACAGCCTAGTGCAAAGACTAGTACCAAAAGAGTGCTCAAAATCAATTTTAGTTTAGGTTGTGTTTTCATACTTGGTTTATTATAAGGTTCTGAAATATTCCAATACAGCCCTGGCGTCATCCTCGGTAAGACCTTGATTCGCCATGGGCGATCCGTTGAATTCTATTAAGAGTTCTTTAGCCAATGGATCTTCCTTGACCATGAGTTCAGGGTCCAGGATCATGTTCATAACCCATTCGGGGGTACGCCTTTCCAGAATGTCATTCGGGGCTGGGCCAATGAATTTTTTGCCAATCCGGTGACAGGCAAGGCACATCTGATCGTATACTTCTTTGCCCTTTGCAGCCATGGCATGGTCT
>JBPCUI010000346.1:0-14387 GCA_051011235.1 Flavobacteriaceae bacterium | reverse complement strand
CTGGCACCGAAGCTATGGAAGGGGCCATTAAACTCGCCCGGAGATATACTGGCCGATCGGAGATCATCGCCGCCAGGAATGCCTACCATGGAAATACCTTAGGCAGTCTGAGTTTGATGAGCTACGAAGATCGGAAGGCACCATTCAGACCTTTATTGCCCGATATACGCTTTATAAATTTTAATTCGATTCCGGACCTTGAAATTATAAGCACCGGAACAGCAGCGGTTGTGCTTGAAACAATTCAGGGTGGTGCAGGCTTTATATTACCCAAAAATGACTATCTGAAGAAAGTACGGCAAAGATGTTCTGAAGTCGGTGCATTGCTCATACTGGATGAAATACAACCTGGGTTTGGCCGTACTGGAAAACTTTTCGCATTCGAACATTACGACATGGTTCCCGACATCCTTGTAATGGGTAAATCAATGGCTTCCGGACTTCCGGTAGGCGCATTTACCGCTTCCCGAGAACTAATGCTCAGCCTTAGTCGCAATCCGGATTTGGGTCATATTACCACTTTTGGAGGTAACGCCCTAATTGCTTCCGCTGCTTTGGCGACACTTGAAGAACTCACTGAAAGTGACCTCATTGAAGCCACTTTGCAAAAGGAAAAACAGTTTCGCAAACAACTCGATCATCCTTTAATCCAGGAGATAAGAGGCAGAGGTTTGATGTTGGCATTGATATTCAAAGACAGTGAAACAGCCAATAAGATCGTTCTCAAATGTGCCCAGGAAGGCCTTATTTTATTCTGGTTGCTGTTTGAAAAGCGAGCTGTTCGTATATCGCCACCCTTGAATATTTCGGTAGAGGAAATTGATAAAGGCTGCGAAATAATTCAAAAAGTTTTAAGAGAAATTCAGCAATAATTTGTTAACTAAATTGTTAATAATATAGCTCAAATCTTGCCGGAAGCATAGTTTTTAAAAGACTAAATTTAAATCCATAGTTTAACCATATAAGTATCTATGGCCTTATTTCCAAACGAAAGACCAAACCACCCTATAGCGAAGTTTGAGTCCATGCTAAAGACCGATGATGTCTATTTTTTCGATTCAGAGGACTTCGAGGACATCATTCACCACTATCTCAACAACGGAAAAATCTCCCTTGCCAAAAAGGCTATTAAAATTGGGTTGAAACAACATCCGGACTCTATTGAGTTAAAACTATTGGATGTTGAAGTACTTGTTTTTGAGAATAACCTGGATGCAGCGGAAGGTCTTTTAGACCAGCTCCAGTTGTTAGATGGAACCAACGAAGAGATTTTTATACAGCGCGCCAATATATATTCGAAAAAGGATAACCATGAGGCTGCCGTGGCCCTTTTGGAGAAAGCATTAGAACTATCGAGGGATAGTTATGACATATATTCACTCCTGGGGATGGAATATTTGTTTATGGATGACTTTGAATTAGCTAAGAGGAATTTTATGATGTGTGTTACCTCAGATCCTCACGATTATTCTTCTCTGTACAACGTTGTATACTGCTTTGAGTTTCTCGAAGACTTCGATGGCGCAATTCACTACCTCAATAAATACCTTGAACAGAATCCTTATTCACAGGTAGCCTGGCATCAGTTGGGGAAACAATACATAGCCAAGGAATTGTATGATGAGGCCCTGGCCGCCTTTGATTTTGCCATAATTTCGGATGAGGGATTTATCGGTGCTTACTTCGAAAAAGGTAAGGTTTTGGAAAAAATGGGTAAGTACAACGAGGCGATTTCAAATTATGAAACTACTATTAAAATAGAAGATCCCACTTCGCATGCGTATTTGCGCATGGGCAAATGTCATGAAAAACTAAAAAATGATGACCTTGCCAAATACTACTATTATCAAACGGTTCATGAAGATCCGCTCTTAGATAAAGGCTGGCTTGCCATTACCGAGTTTTACTCCAGAAAGAAAAACTATGATCGGGCACTGTATTATATTAACAAGGCCATTAATATTGACGGTGAGAATCCGCATTATTGGAAAAATTGTGCAGGAATTCATCAGGAACTATTGAATCTGGATGAGGCGGATTTTGCCTATAAACAAGCAGTAGAACTGGGGAACTATGAGGTGGATACCTGGCTGAACTGGGCGGAAGTGGTTAAAGATAATAAAGACTGGGATTCGGCGGTCCAAATACTAATTCAGGGATTCGAGTTCTATCCCGGGGAGGCTTTTATACCCTATCGAATTTCTGGTATATTCAATTTGCTGGGAGATCCTAGTAATGCAGAGAAATACCTTATTGAAGCCCTCCAGATAGACAAGACCAAGAAGTCCATTTTAGAGAAGGAATTTCCCGTTTTCTTTCGCTTGAACCGAACCCAAAACATAATTTCCAGTATTCAGAGTGCTTCTGAATAAAAGCTTTACTTTTGTGTTTTGTTTTTGATGGGAGACCGCAATCTATTCCAATATATCATACTTGCATTAAAAGGAATGGCCATGGGAGCCGCCGATGTTGTTCCCGGCGTTTCCGGGGGTACTATCGCCTTTATTTCTGGCATTTACGAAGAACTGATCACTTCTTTGAACAATATTAACTTTTCAATTTTCAAAGTCTGGAAACAGAAAGGCCTGAAAGTGGCGTGGAAGCAATTGAATGGTAACTTCCTGTTAGCGCTTTTTCTCGGGATCGGGATAAGCGTTGTATCATTGGCCAAGCTGATCAGCTGGCTTCTGGAGAATGAGCCAATCCTCGTATGGGCTTTCTTTTTCGGACTGGTTCTGGCTAGTGTTTTTTTTGTGGCTCGTGGCATCGGCAAGTGGAGTCTTTCAACCATCTTAATTTTCATAGTTGGAGCCGTACTGGCATTTTTTATTACCGGACTTCCTCCCGCTGATAACAGCCAAAGCCTGCCTTTTCTTTTTCTATCAGGTGCACTTGCTGTCTGCGCCATGATCCTGCCGGGCATATCCGGCGCATTCATTTTGGTACTATTGGGATCTTACAAAACTATTTTGGATGCAGTGCATCAGCGAGATTTTTTAATTATTTTGGTTGTTGCTCTAGGTGCAATCTTTGGTTTACTGAGCTTTGCCAGGCTGTTAAAATGGATGTTTCAGCACTATAAGAACACAACTTTGGCGCTGCTAACCGGCTTTATCCTGGGATCTTTAAACAAAATTTGGCCCTGGAAGAAAGTGCTGGATTCAGAGGTTTTTGGTGATAAAACCATAGCGATCAAGGAAATAAACGTATCGCCTTTTTCGATGACCGGAGACAATCAATTAGTAACAGCTATTGTACTGGGCATCCTTGGATTTTCAGTTATTTTTATATTGGAAAAATTAGCTTCAAAAAAGTAATTAGATCGATCCATGTATCAACCCAGGTCATTTATAGACAAAGTATTTCTGGTCATTAAGGGACTGGGAATGGGTGCAGCCAATAAAGTTCCGGGGGTTTCGGGAGGGATCGTAGCTTTTGTTGCCGGATTTTATGAAGAGTTTATATACTCACTGCAAAAAATTAATACCAAAGCCTTTAAGCTACTTTTCAACGGAAGGTTCAAAAGCTTTTATCAGTACATAAACGGTCAGTTTCTCACACTCCTCATCTTTGGTATGCTGGTGAGTTATTTTAGTGTCTCCAAATTGCTTGATTACTTTTTGGAAAAGGAGGAATTATTTGTCTGGGCCACTTTTTTCGGAATGATCATCGGTTCAATTTACTATATCGCCAAAGACTTTGAGCATTGGAACAAAAAGACGATTCCCATGGGTATCCTCGGGCTGATTTTCGGCGTTTCGATCAGTTTTTTAAGTCCGGCCAGGGAAAACGACAATCTTCTTTTTATTTTTATATGTGGCATCATTAGTGTTTCGGGGATGACCCTGCCCGGTTTATCAGGATCTTTCATTTTGATCCTTTTAGGGAATTACGTGCTCTTGCTGGTAGACTCTGTTAATGCCTTATACGATACGCTGGCCGAAGTTTTTCGCGGTGATTTCAGTTTTACAAGAAACCAAAAAAGGCTTGATACTTTGGTAATACTAGCCACATTTACGGCTGGTTCAGCTACCGGACTGGTAACATTGTCACATATTTTAGGCTATGTGCTGAAACACTTCAAGCATATTACCACAGCGGTAATAATCGGTTTTATCACGGGTTCTCTCGGGGTGGTTTGGCCATGGAAAAGAAACATATATATGACCGACGTCAATGGTACAACACTGGTTGATTCCAATGGTGATAAAATCATCAAAAACTATGAGCGCTATCTTCCTGAGGTCAATGATCCGGAGACCTGGTGGTCCATAGTATTTATTTTACTGGGCATTGCCACATTAATAGTTCTTGAAATCTATGGGAAAAGCAGACAAAAAAAAGTCTAGATTTGGTCTGGTGGGGAAGAATATATCTTATTCATTTTCCCGTTCGTACTTCACTGCCAAATTCGAGCAACTCGGTCTTGGCAAGCACAGTTACGAAAACTTTGATCTGTCCAGTATCCGGGAATTTAAAGAGTTGATACAAAAGACTCCATCTATAAAAGGTCTTAATATTACCATCCCTTACAAAGAAGCCGTTATCCCATATCTGGATAGAATTGATCCTCAGGCCTCCGAGATCGGGGCCGTCAACACTGTGCAATTTGGCGATGGGGGTTTGGTAGGTTACAACACCGATGCTTTCGGTTTTAGGGAATCACTGCGCCCCATGTTGAATGATTCAGATAAATACGCACTAATTCTCGGTACAGGCGGGGCATCCAAAGCGGTTGCCTATGTTTTGGATGAACTGGGCATAGAATACAAATATGTATCGCGCAATCCAGTGGCAAATCAATTGAGTTACACTGATTTAAATTCGGATATTTTAAACCTTCATACAGTGCTGATAAACTGCACACCATTGGGTACTTTCCCGCAAACAGAACAGAAACCGGATCTGCCATATGAGCATATTGGAGAGCGGCACCTTTTATTTGACTTGATCTATAACCCGGCTAAGACATTGTTTTTAAAAGAAGGCGAATTAAAAGGATCCCGGATTATCAACGGTCTCAAGATGTTGGAACTCCAGGCGGAAAAGGCTTGGGAGATCTGGAATTTATAATTGCACCCATAAAGCTCGTGTATTCCGGAAATAACTGTTTTTAAGGCCTAAAAGAAGAATCATTACCTTTGTATTTCGCAATCATCTTAGTACCTTAGGGTAAACTACCTAGGTGCAATAGACAAATATTAGGTGATGTTGGAAGAGAAGGACCACAAACTACAGGATCCTGTAGAGGAAGAAGATTCAGCAACTACTGATGCAAAGGAAGAATCAGAGAAAACCGCTGAAGAAGTGCCCCAAGAACAGGAAAACAAGCCTGCCGATACCAAGGCAGAGTCTGAGGATTCAGCTTTGGAAGAAATTGAAGATTCCAATGCAGAAGATGCTGAGGATACCCACCATCATCGGAGACATTCAATTCCATTTCTGGACTACCATTCCATGTCCATGGAAAACCTGGTAGGAGAGCTTCAACGCCTTGTTAAAAACGAAAAAATTCAGGCGATAAAGCGTCATGTAGACTCTATAAAGCACGAATTTGACCATAAGTTTCAGGAGTTCATTGAACACAAGAAAGAGGAATATCTCGGCAAAGGCGGCAATGAACTGGATTTTAAATACAATTCCGTTACCAAAAGGCAATTCAATGAAGTATTTGCTGAATACAGGGAAAAGAGAAATCAGTATTACAAAAACCTGGAGCACACCCTCAAAGACAACTTAACGAATAGGTTGGCCATAATTGATGAACTCAAAGGTCTTGTCAATATTGAGGAAGACATTAATACTACGTATAAGAATTTTAAGGAACTGCAGGAAAAATGGCGGCATGCCGGCCCTGTACCGCGAAGCAATTACAACGATGTGTGGCGCACTTACCATCACCACATTGAAATATTCTATGACTTTCTTCATTTAAATCGGGAGCTGAGAGACCTGGATTTTAAGCATAATCTGGATGAAAAAGTCAAAATAGTTGAACGGGCCGAGGCATTAGCTCATGAAGAAGACATAAATAAAGCCTTTAGAGAACTCCAGACCCTTCACAAGATATGGAAAGAGGATATTGGTCCTGTAGGTAAAGAGCATCGTGAATTGATTTGGGATCGGTTTAGCCAGGCTACCAAAGCCATGCATCAACGCAGGCAAGAGCATTTTAAAGGACTTGAAAAGGATTATGAAAATAATCTGGTTGAGAAAAATAAGATCATAGCTGAAATAAACGGAATAGCAGAGAATATTGGTCAAAGTCATCGCGACATCCAGAAGCAGATCAAACAAATTGAGTCTCTGAGGGAAACCTTTTTTAAAGCAGGTAAAGTTCCGCAGAAACACAACGATAATACATGGACCTCTTTCAAAGAATCGGTAAGGTCATTTAATCGTAATAAAAATGCTTTTTACAAGAGTCTGAAAAATGCCCAGCAGGACAATCTGGATAAAAAAAGAGAATTATTGAATTTGGCGATATCGCTTAAAGATAGTGAAGACTGGGATGCAGCAACTCCGGAAATGAAAAGGATACAGCGGGAATGGAAGCAAATCGGTCATGTTCCAAGAAAGTTCTCAGACAAGATCTGGAATGAATTTAAAGCAGCCTGCAACCACTATTTCGACCGGCTCCACACTAACAAAAACAAGGCCTATTCTTCTGAAATGTCAAATTTTGAGAATAAGAATACGATACTGGACGAATTAAAGGGATTTGAGATTGGAGCTAAAAGAGAAAAAGACCTGGAAACTTTAAAAGGAATTATAAATCGTTGGAAAGCTATAGGCAGAGTCCCCTTTAATAAAAAGAATATCAACGCCAAATTCAATAAAGTCCTCGATGCCATATTGAAGAAATTGGATGTAAGTCGGCAGGAATCTGAGTTGTTAAAATACGGTAATAAGATTCAACAGCTCGCCAAAGCAGACGACGAATTTGCGATCCGCAGCGAGCGCAGTTATGTACGGCGAAAAATAGATGAAAGCAAGAATGAGATTCGTCAGTTGGAAAATAATTTACAGTTCTTCTCGGGGTCTTCCGAAGACAATCCACTGGTTAAGGAAGTGATTAAGAATATCGACAGGCACAAGGCGGCACTGGACACCTGGAACACTAAACTGAAGAAACTCAATATTATGGAGCACAACCTGCATAAGGTCGAAGAGGTTCCGGATGAGGATGATTCAAAAAATTCTGAAGAAGAATAACTAAAATCCAATATTGCTTAAGACTTAATCGTCTGGAACATCTTTTCATTTAATCCCTGGTGCAGGACAGGTAAGTTTTAATATATGAGTCGTATTAATTATTCTTCAGGCTCTCCTTTTGAAAAAGAAATTGGATTTTCCAGGGCAGTAAGAGCGGGAAATCAAATTTTCGTGTCGGGTACTGCACCTTTATCGACAGACGGATCCACTGCATTTCCGGGAGACGCCTACTCGCAAACCAAAACATGTCTGGAGCTTATGAAAAAAATCATCGAGCAAGCCGGCGGGCAGTGGCACAGTGTTGTGAGAACGAGGATCTATCTGAAAAATGCAGCTGACTGGAAAGAAGTTGCAAAGGCGCATAGCGAACTTCTTTCAGATATACAACCGGCCTGCACTTTTATCGAAGTAAAGGGGTTTATAGATCCAGACTGGCTAGTTGAAACAGAGGCCCACTGCATCTTATAGAAACTTTTTAATACTTTCCTGAGCCGGGTTATTATTTGGCTACATTCACAGATCTCGTTTCACGGATGACCGTTACTTTAACCTGACCCGGATAAGTCATGTCTGTTTGTATTTTTTGAGATATCTCGAACGAGAGTTGGGCAGCTTTTTCATCACTTACTTTTTCGCTCTCTACAATCACCCGAAGTTCCCGGCCTGCCTGTATGGCATAAGCCTTCTGAACTCCACCAAATGCAAAAGCGATCTCTTCGAGATCTTTAAGACGTTGTATATACGAATCCAATACTTGCCTTCTTGCACCCGGTCTTGCGCCACTAATGGCATCACAAACCTGTATAATAGGAGCAATAAGTGATTTCATCTCTACTTCATCATGGTGGGCTCCCACAGCGTTGCAAACATCAGGTTTTTCTCCAAATTTTTCAGCCCATTGCATTCCAAGAATTGCATGCGGGGTCTCAACCTCTGTCTCAGCGTTCGGCACTTTTCCAATATCGTGTAACAACCCGGCGCGTTTGGCAAGTTTGGGGTTTACTCCCATTTCTGCAGCCATTACGCCACAAAGCTTGGCCACTTCTCTTGAATGTTGAAGCAAGTTTTGACCATAAGAAGAGCGGTATTTCATTCTACCCACTGCCCTTATAAGTTCCGGATGCAGACCGTGAATACCGAGATCAATTACGGTCCGTTTACCCACTTCTACGATTTCCTGCTCGACTTGTTTTTCAGTCTTCCTAACTATTTCTTCAATTCTTGCGGGATGTATACGTCCGTCTGTAACTAATTTATGAAGTGACAACCTCGCTACCTCCCTCCTGACAGAATCAAAACAGGAAAGTATGATAGCTTCAGGTGTGTCATCTACTATGATTTCAACACCTGTAGCAGATTCCAGGGCTCTGATATTCCTTCCCTCCCGACCAATGATCCGGCCTTTCACATCATCTGAATCCAGATTGAATACGGAAACACAGTTCTCAACAGCTTCCTCTGTACCAATCCGCTGAATTGTGTTGATAATTATTTTCTTTGCTTCCTGCTCAGCGGTCAATTTTGCTTCCTCTAATGTAGATTGCATAAAGGCCATGGCATCTGTTTTTGCCGTTTCCTTTAAGGATTCCAAAAGCTGACTTTTTGCATCTTCGGCAGATAGACCTGATATTACTTCAAGTTGCTGAACCTGGTTTTTGTGAAGTTTTTCCAGTTCGGCATGTTTCTTCTCGTAGAACTCCATTTTGTGTTCTACTTTTTTCACTTTTTGCTCAAGCTGCTCATTGTTCTTCTTGCTCCTCGCTAATTCATTGCTCACCTGGGATTCCTTATCCCGAATCCTTTTTTCTGCTTCACCAATCTTTTTGTCCTTGTTGATAATTACTTTCTCGTGTTCTGCCTTGAGTTCGAGGAACTTTTCCTTGGCCTGGAAAATCTTATCCTTCTTTATGCCTTCGCCTTCCTGTTTAGCATCTTTGAGTATGGCATTCGCATCTTTTTTAGCATTTCCTATTGTCCGTGAGGCTTTTCCTTTTTCAAGTATTTTTGCCAAAACAAAACCGATTAATACCCCTCCTATTATCGCTATCAGCAGCGTTGTGTCAATATCCATAGTCTACGTTTTAAGTTAAGCCCAGACAATTGTTGTATGAGCCGAAAACCTTCAGGGTAGTACAAAGTCCGACAGAGTATGGACAATTCTATAAATCTTCCCAGAGGTCCTTTTTAAACTAACATCGGCCAAAGTGGGGATAAAAAAAACCCACATTGATGGAAGTTTTGTACAAACTCCGATAAACAGGTTTAGGGCTAACAGGCTGCTCAAGGATCCCTGACTAGAGGGCATGCTTTTACAATCTAAACTCACCCTTTTTAAAAAATTAGTGTTGAGTTCGTCAAAAAATATTTACCAATGTGGGCAGTAACTTAATATTATGTAAAAGAACTTATTTTATACTTAGTTTCGAATTTACCAACTCATCCAGTGCTTTTAATCGCTCTGTAACTTCCTTATTATCCACTACCTTGTCGATACCTTTCTGCTCGATCTTTGATGCAAATTGCAAGGCACACATTGCCAATACATCCTGCTTGTCGCGTACAGCGTAGTTTTGCTCAAACTTTTTGGCGAGCTGCTCTATGTTTTTGGCGGCCTTTCTCAACCCTTCCTCCTGACTGGGATCAATGGTTAAGGGGTATACCCTATCCGCTATAGAAAGCTTTATTTTAAGCCTTTCTGCCATATTATTTAAGCAAAATTACTCAGCGAGTTGTGCTATGCAATGGTCTAACTCTCTGATCAAAGTATTTATTTTGAGCTTTGCTTCTGTCTTATTTATATCACTGCCCAGCATGCTGTTTGCCAGTTTGAGGGATTCGTACTTCTCTTCCCACAACATTATGGTATTTTTGGTTAGATCGCGGTCTTTTATAACAGATTCGAGTTCTTCTTCCAATCTTTGGTTTGCAAGACCTATTAACTCCAGTTTATGCAATAACTTGCTTATTTTATTTTCTAAGGAATCTACAATCTCACCCAATTCACCCATTTGCAAATAATCATGCGTTACAGACAAAGTTAACACACAGCTCACGACTTCACAACAGTTTTTTGGATTATTATTGAAGTATCACTTTAATATCAAAAGGCCTTTATTTTGCGTTTCAACACTAAAAAAAACTACAGACAACAGTAAAAGCACGGCCGAACAGCACAAATCAACCGTATATAATTCATTTGATAATTGCAGGAACGATATGCTCAGACAAAACTTATGTATCTCCTTTTTTACCAGGCGATTCGGGCGGCTAACCGCCAGGCTGTTTTATCATTTCATTCCTATTATCTAATTTCGCGCTAACTTATCTGCTATGAGAATTAACCAATTATGCCTGCTGTTGTTATATTCAACATTCCTCATAGGACAGGCAGAATACCCTCAGGACACATTCCGTCCACCGCTTGATGTGCCGATAATCCTGGCGGGAACATTTGGGGAATTGAGGTCTAATCATTTTCATTCAGGCATCGATATCAAGACCCAGCAGCGACAGGGTCTTCCGGTATTTGCAATTGCAGATGGTGTGGTTACGCGGATCAAGGTATCTGTATGGGGATATGGCAAAGTGCTCTACCTTGCCCACCCCAACGGACACACTTCAGTTTATGCACATCTCCAAAAGTTTTCTCCTGAAATTGAAGCCTACATAAAAAGAATTCAATACGAAAGAAGGACCTACGAAGTTGAAGTTTTTCCAGACTTCGGGCAGCTAAGTGTGAAGAAGGAAGATCTGATTGCTTATAGTGGTAATACCGGAGGATCCTCTGGGCCTCATCTGCATTTCGAGATCAGAAACAGTCTCTCGGAAAAGCCTACAAATCCTCTGTTATACGGTCTGGAGGTGCGAGATGCCACAAATCCCACGCTCACGGAGGTCTACGCCTATCCACTATCTAAAAATTCGCAGGTAAACCAGAGTCAGGAAAAGGTTCAAATTAAGTTTAACAGGCAAGCAGACGGCACATATCTGGCCGATAAAGTTTACGGTTTGGGTAGTATAGGGTTTGGTGTGATTACTTACGACCGTCAGGACCTGGCCGCAAATAAAAACGGCGTTTTCTCCATCAGGCAAACGGTTAATGGCAAAGTTTATTCTGAATTCGATTTCGAGTCTTTTTCATTTCGGGAAACGCGCTATATCAATACGTTGATAGACTACGACCATTTTAGCAAATCCCGTCAACGAATTCAAAAATGTTTCAAAACTCCCGGGAACTATCTGGGAATTTACAACAGCCTGTACAACGACGGTAAAATTGAAGTTGGCGAAGGACTTACCTATAATGTTCGTATCGATATTGCAGACCTCGAAGGTAATACATTAGAACTTTTCATCCCTGTTGAAGGCAAAAAACAGGAGGTGGTGCAGCCGAGGAATAATAAACCAACCGAAAATTTCCTGATTGCTAGTAAACCAAATAACTACAAATTAGGAACCTCTACTATTTATTTCCCGGCCAATACTTTCTACGAAGATTTTTATATCGACCTTGCTCACAGTTCGGATACCGTGCAGATTCATAATAACAGCGTACCCGCCCATAGGAAATTTACTGTAAGTTTTGATATGAATGCATATCCGAATAAAGATCGCACTAAGATGTTTATCGCCCGTCTTGATAAATATGGAAAGCCAAGCTACATGTCTACTTACAAGCGAGATTCCAATTTTACGACCAGAACCCGGTCTTTAGGTACATATACACTTGCTATGGATACGATTCCGCCCAAAATCCGGGCTAAGAACTTTAAAAATAGGCAGTGGCTGACCAATTACAGGTACCTCAGTATCCAAATTTCTGATGATCTCAGCGGTATCTCAACGTATAAGGCAACTCTTAATGGAAGCTGGATTTTGATGGAATACGAACCTAAGACCAGTACTTTAACCTATAATTTTGACGATAAAATCCTGGACCAAAAACAATGTGAGTTAAAAGTTGTCGTTACCGATAATGTAGGGAATACCACTACTTTTGAGAGTAGCTTTTACAGAAATTGATCATTTGAAGTGTCCTAAACTTTTATTTTTTCTATTTATACTGTGCCCCGTTTTTTTTCTGCGAGCGCAAATGGCCACCGTCACGGGAATTATTTTGGATGAAGAGAACAGGCCACTTTCCGATGTTCATATTACCAGTGGACCATTTGGCACATTTTCAGATACATCCGGATTCTATGTGCTACAGCTGACGTCTGATAAGGAAATATCAATTACATTTTCGCACCTGGGGCATAAAAGTGTGGTAGTTGAGCACATTATTCTAACCACCAACGAAACATTTGCCTTCAATCCGGTCATGAAGACTGATGTAATCCAGGTCGACGGAGTGGTAGTAACCCCCACAGGGGAGAGAAGCCTGGAAGGCATTGTGACCCTTGAACCTAAAACCGTGCTGAATATTCCGGGTGCCAATGCCGGTGTGGAAAACGTTCTTAAGCTTTTACCCGGTGTCTCATCGAATAATGAACTGAGTACTCAGTACGCCGTCAGAGGTGGAAATTACGATGAAAACCTGGTCTACATTAATGGAATTGAGGTGTACAGACCATTTCTCATACGATCTGGTCAGCAAGAAGGACTGAGTTTCGTAAATAGTGCAATGGTACAGCGTTTGGAATTTTCGTCCGGAGGATTCCAGTCTGGCTACGGCGA
Organism: Flavobacteriaceae bacterium; assembly: GCA_051011235.1. Lineage (GTDB taxonomy): Bacteria > Bacteroidota > Bacteroidia > Flavobacteriales > Flavobacteriaceae > JAHEJJ01. The sequence continues at coordinate 1,496 of JBPCUI010000346.1, read as the reverse complement.
TAAATTATCGTCCGTGCTGGATATCACTTATAAGAATCCGTCGGCATTCGGGCTTTCCCTGGAAGGAAGTTTGCTTGGTGGAAGTGCTACGCTTGAAACTATTTCCAGCAACCGCAGTTTTTCGTCCGTAACCGGGATAAGGTACCGGGATAATTCCCTGCTACTGGGCAGCCAACAAACAGAAGCCAATTATAATCCACGCTTTGCAGATGCACAAACTTTCCTGACATATCGGTTTTCAAACAGAATCCATTTGAATTTCCTGGGTAATCTTTCACTTAACGAATACCGAAACGAACCGCTGACAAGGCAAACCAATTTCGGCACATTTAGCGATCCCAGGGCACTTCTTGTATTTTATGAAGGCCAGGAGAACAATACCTATACCACCGAACTAGGTGCGCTGAAGGCAGATTATTTTGTCAATGAAGAACTCACACTCAACCTGATCACTTCGCTATACCATACGACAGAGGAGGAATACTCTGATGTGATTGCCCAATATGAATTGGGAACAATTGATACTGATCTTGGAGGTGACACACTGGGCGAAGTGACTTCCTCGAGAGGTGTAGGTACTCAGTTTAACCGTGCGCGCAATGATCTGGATGCGATGATTTTTAATTTCGAACACCGGGGTAAATATGCAAAAGATGGTAAGGCGCTGGAATGGGGCGTAAAATATGTTTATGAAGATATTCGCGACCGGATAAGGGAATCCGAATTTATCGATTCTCTAGGATTCTCAATACGCCCACCCAGGCCCGAATTCAGCAATAACCAGCCCATTGAACCTTTCAACGCACCCATAGTACCATTTGAAGGGATATCCGCTCAAAACGAAGTGAATACGAACAGAGTAATGGGCTTTTTACAATTTAGTCAGCTTAAAAAATGGCGCAATAACGATCTTTATTTCAACATTGGAATAAGGACTCAGTATTGGTCGGTGGATGGTCCTGATCTGAACCGATCTTCAGCTATTATCCTAAGCCCAAGGATACAAATAGCGTTAAAACCAGATTGGCAAAAAGACATGCTATTCAGACTGGCCGGAGGTGTATACCAACAACCCCCTTTTTACAGGGAGTTAAGAGATGAAAATGGTGAGGTCCAGACAGGGGTAAAAGCACAGCGTTCCTACCAGTTTATCCTGGGCCACGAATACAGTTTCAATCTTTGGAACAGGGCCTTTAAATTAACAAGCGAATTATACTTTAAGGATCTGGATCAGGTCAATCCGTATACACTGGAAGATGTCCGGATACGATATGCTGCGAATAACAACGCTGTAGCCTATGCTTACGGCGCAGATTTCCGAATGAACGGAGCCTTCGTACCCGGAACTGAATCATGGGTAAGTCTTGGCTTTCTTAAAACGGAGGAGAATATTGATGACCGGGGTTATATTTCCCGACCAACCGATCAAAGACTCCACGTAGGCATTTTATTCCAGGATTATATTCCTACAATCCCAAATCTAAGGATGTATTTGA
>JBPCUI010000345.1:0-7162 GCA_051011235.1 Flavobacteriaceae bacterium | reverse complement strand
GCTTTTTGTCTGGAAACACAACATTTTCCAGATTCTCCAAACCAGCCAAACTTCCCGAGTACCTTATTAGAACCGGGAGACACATATAAATCCACGACTGTTTATAAGTTTGATGTGGTAAATAAGTAATTTTACATTTTACAACTAATCCCTGATAATTATGCAAATACAATGGAAGGGCGTTATGCCCGCTGTAACAACGAAATTCACAGAGGCAGATACACTGGATTTAAAAATGTTTGAGGTAAATATTAATGCACAACTCCAGGCAGGGGTTACTGGAATCATCCTGGGAGGTACCCTGGGAGAAGCCAGTACGCTTTCGGATGATGAAAAGAAGATCCTTATTGAAACCACTGTTGACATTGTTGATGGGAAAGTTCCGGTAATCATAAACATAGCGGAACAATCTACCAAAGGGGCTATTAGGGCTGTTAATAATGCCGCGAAGTATGGTGCGAGCGGACTTATGATGTTACCCCCTATGCGCTATAAGGCAAATGATTTTGAAACGGTAACTTATTTTAAGGCTATTGCCCAAAGTACAGACCTGCCTATCATGATCTACAATAATCCGATAGATTACGGTATTGAAGTTACCTTAGACATGTTTGAGGAAATGCTGCAATGTGATAATATACAAGCCGTAAAAGAATCAACCCGTGATATTTCCAATATCACCCGGATAAAAAACAGATTTGGGGATCGGTTAAAAGTACTTACCGGGGTGGATACCCTTGGACTTGAAAGTATATTAATAGGTGCCGATGGCTGGGTGGCCGGTCTGGTCTGTGCCTTTCCAAAGGAAACTGTTGCCATTTACGAACTGGCAAAGGCCGGCAGAACAACAGAAGCTTTGCAGATTTACCGCTGGTTTTTACCGCTATTGGAATTGGATATAAGCCCACAACTGGTGCAGAATATTAAACTGGCTGAAGTTGCCACAGGAATAGGCACAGAAAATGTAAGGGCGCCCAGGCTTCCATTGCGTGGTAATGAACGGCAAAGGGTTTTAAAAATAATCGAAGAAGGAATGAAATCCAGACCAGCATTACCGGATTATAAAGCCTTGAACCAAACATCTTATAATACGGCATAACGAACAAAACAATGATCACAGGAAAAAATTATATTGGAAATAAACACTCTGCCAATGGCAGCAAGACCTATAAAACTTTTAACCCTAAATTAAATCTTGAGAACGAGTGGACTTTTTATGAAGCCACAGAAGAGGAACTGAATGAAGCCGCTAAACTGGCCTCAGAAGCTTTTGAAACTTATAGAAATTTTACCCCTGAACGAAAGGCTGGCTTTTTAAGAGTTATTGCTGATGAGATAGAAGCTCTTGGTGATTTGCTTATAGAAACCTATTGCCTGGAAAGTGGTCTGCCCGAAGGCAGGGCTAAAGGCGAACGTGGGCGCACCGTCGGCCAGTTAAGAACTTTTGCCAGTACTTTAGAAGATGGTTCCTGGGTAGAGGCCAGTATTGATACTGCCCTGCCAGACAGGACTCCAGTTCCAAAACCGGATATAAGAAAGATGCTTTTCCCAATGGGACCTGTTGCAGTATTTGGCTCCAGTAATTTTCCATTAGCATATTCCACTGCAGGTGGTGATACAGCGAGTGCGCTTGCAGCCGGTTGTCCGGTTATTGTAAAGAGTCATCCCATGCATGCAGGAACTAGCGAATTAGTAGCCTCGGCAATTCTGAAAGCAGCAAATAAAACAGCTATGCCCAATGGGGTTTTTTCCAATTTAAACAGCAGCGGAATAGACGTTGGCCAGCAACTTGTTAAACATCCGGTTATAAAAGCGGTTGGATTTACAGGTAGCATCAAAGGTGGTACTGCCTTATACAAATTAGCCAATGAGCGTCCGGAACCAATTCCGGTTTTCGCAGAAATGGGAAGCATAAACCCAGTAGTGGCATTGCCTTCTGCTCTTGAAGAAAAGGGAAATTATTGGGCAGAACAATACGCAGGATCCATTATGTTGGGCGCAGGTCAATTTTGTACTAATCCCGGACTTATATTAGGTCTGAAAAGCGAGGCCTTAGATACTTTTATAAGTTCTCTGGGACAAGAAATTGCGAAACTGGAACCCAGTTGTATGCTGCATCCCAATATTTACAGTAATTACGAAAAAGGCAAGCAAATAGCTACTGACCAGTCCGGCACCCTGCCAATAACAAATTTTGAGACAGAAACACGGCCCTATTTTGCCCAACAACTTGTACTTACAACTGCAGGGAAAATTTTTCTGGAAAATCCCAAATTACATCAGGAGGTATTCGGGCCCTTTTCTATAGTGGTTCAATGTAAGGACACTCTTGAACTCACTACCATACTTCACCATTTGGAAGGTCAGCTTACAGGTACCATTTTAGGCAATGAACAAGAAGTAGGAGAACATGCTAATGTGGTCGCTGCTCTTGGAAGTCGGGTTGGTCGGATTATTTTTAATGGTGTTCCTACCGGGGTGGAAGTCTGCCCTTCTATGGTACATGGCGGACCTTTCCCCGCCTCAACAGATAGCAGGTTTACGGCAGTTGGACCTTATGCTATAAAACGTTGGGTAAGGCCAGTGGCTTTCCAGAGCTGGCCCCAGAATTTGCTTCCGGATGCCCTTAAAGATGAGAATCCCCTCCAAATTTTAAGGATGGTAAATGGGGTTTATACAGATACAGCTATTTAACAGTCCACAGGCCAATGGCTAAAACTACCTTTGAATGCATTGATGCTCATACCTGCGGTAATCCTGTTAGGGTTGTGTCTAAGGGCGGCCCTAAGTTGAAGGGCCGAAACATGAGTGAAAAGAGGCAACATTTTTTAGAGTCCTATGACTGGATTCGTAAAGGTCTTATGTTTGAACCTCGTGGTCATGACATGATGAGTGGGAGTATTTTTTACCCACCCGCAGATCCTGCGAACGACCTGGGTATATTATTTATTGAAACCAGTGGCTGTTTGCCTATGTGTGGACACGGCACTATTGGTTCCATAACCATCGGAATTGAAGAAGGGCTAATACAACCAAAAATCCCTGGCCAAATACGCTTAGAAACTCCCGCAGGCCTCGTGGAAGTAGAATATCAGCAAACGGATAAAACAGTAGATTGGGTAAAATTCAACAACATAAAATCCTTTCTTGCAGCAACTGAATTAAGTATTAAAAGCGATCAGTTAGGCACTTTAGTTTTTGATGTTTCTTATGGTGGAAATTTTTATGCCATCATTGATCCTCAGGAAAACTTCAACGGGATTCAGGATTACTCTGCTACTGAACTAATTCAGTTTAGCCGTGAAATACGGGAAGCTATCAACACAAAATACCCAAATCAATTTATACATCCAGAAAATGATACCATAAAAGATGTGAGTCATATTCTTTGGTCTGGTAAGACCATAGCGTCAAATGCTAACGCCCGGAATGCTGTCTTTTATGGGGATAATGCTATTGATCGTTCGCCATGTGGAACAGGAACCTCGGCCCGGATGGCCCAGTGGCATGCAAAAGGACTCCTGGAAGAGGGCGAAGATTTTATACACGAGAGCTTTATCGGTTCTCAATTTATAGGACGTATTGAAGAAGTTACTACTTTAGGCAATAAAATGGCCATTATTCCAAGCATTAAAGGATGGGCCAGAGTTTATGGGTACAATAAAATAATCATTGATGATGACGACCCTTTTGCACGGGGGTTTCAAGTAATTTAATATGAGTAAACATATAGTTATCATTGGCGGTGGAATTGCCGGTTTGAGTTCTGCCTATTATCTGCATAAGGCCGGTCATCAGGTGACCGTTATAGAGAAATCTGACATTACTGCAGGGGCTTCTTTTGTGAACGCAGGCTACATTACCCCCAGTCATATTATTCCGCTGGCTTCACCGGGGATGATTACTAAAGGCATTAAATGGATGTTTAATTCGGCAAGTCCTTTTTATATGAAACCCAGGTGGGACCCAGATTTTTTCAGATGGTCCTGGTATTTTCATAAGTCTTCCTCCCCTGCAAAAGTTGCAAAAGCCATACCGGTGATCAAGGATATTAATATCTTAAGCCGCAGCTTGTTTGAAGATATTTATGCTTCTGGTGATTTAGGTGAATTTCAACTGGAACGCAAAGGGCTTCTTATGTTATATAAGACAGACAAAGCAGGTCAAGATGAATTGGAAGTAGCGCATAAAGCACGATTTCTTGGCCTGGAAGTAAAACCTTTGGACCTTGCAGAATTAAAGAAGCTGGAACCGGGGGTGGAACTAGATGTAAAAGGGGCCATTCATTATGAATGCGACCGCCATACCACACCAACTGAATTTATGCCCAAGATGGTAAAATATCTCAGCAATGCAGGGGTTCACCTAAAAACCAATGAAGAAGTGCTGGAGATTTCAACTTCCGGCAGTCGCGTCAAAGAAATAAGGACCTCTAAAGCATCTTACAATGCTGATGTTTTGGTTTTGGCAGCAGGTTCCTGGAGCGGTAATATTTCTAAACGGCTGGCAATTAAACTCCCCTTGCAGGCAGGAAAAGGTTATTCTATTGATGTAAAAAAGTATACAGGGATTAGCATTCCGGCCGTACTTATGGAAGCCAAAGTGGCTGTGACACCCATGCAGGGTTTTACCCGATTTGCTGGAACTATGGAATTCTCTGGTATTAATGATACCATTAGAAAAGAGCGGGTTGAGGCCATTGCCAATGCTTCCAAAAATTATTACCCGGAAATAGAAATAAATGCGGAAGACAAGGCAAATGCTAAAAGTGGACTTCGACCGGTAAGTCCTGACGGATTGCCTTATATTGGCAGGAGTAATACGTATAACAACCTTATTTATGCAACCGGTCATGCCATGATGGGCTGGAGTCTTGGACCGGCTACAGGGAAATTAGTTTCTGAAATCATCGACCATAAAAAAACCGCAATGGATATTGCACCCTTTGACCCCAACAGAAAATTTTAAGTAAAAAATCTCAATTAACAAATAATGGCTGACAGGGTTTTGGATAAAGTGATTGTAGATTCTCCCGGTAGGATCAATATCATTGGCGAACATACCGACTATAACCTTGGGTATGTGCTACCCACAGCCATAGATAAGAAGATTCGCTTTACCCTTGAAAGAAATAATACGGATACTCAATGTGAAATTAGAAGTAAAGGATATGAAAAGCCACTTCTTGTAGATCTTAAACATATTGCCCCAAGTAACACCCAATGGGAAAATTACATCCTGGGAGTGTTGTATGAAATTTATAATAGAAGTAAGGAATTAAAAGGGTTTCGATGTACTATAGAAAGTGACCTGCCGGTTGGTGCAGGGGTCAGTTCTTCGGCCGCCCTTGAATGTGGACTGGCTTTCGGCCTGAACCAGCTTTTTGATCTTGGATTATCTAAACAGGAGATCGTGAACCTATCCCGGGATGCAGAACACAACTATGTTGGTACAAAATGTGGGATAATGGACCAGTTTGCTTCAGTAATGAGTAAAAAAAATCATGTGATCCTACTTGATTGCAAAAGTATGGAGCATACTTATGTGCCATTTGAGATATCTCCCTACAAGTTAATATTATTAAACACTAATGTTTCTCACAGCCTCGCGAGTAGTGAATATAACACCCGCAGAAAGGAATGCAATGAAGGCGTGTCCGTCCTGCAAAAAAAATATCCCTACGTAACATCTCTCAGGGATGCAAATATAGATATGATTGAGGCAAGTAAAACAGATATGAATCCTAAAGTGTTGGATAGATGCGCTTATGTGGTTGAAGAAAATAGCAGGGTTTTGGATGCCGTAAAAGCGTTAAAAAATAGAGATTTAAAAAAGCTGGGGACTCTAATGTACCAAACGCATGAAGGCCTCCAGAAATTATATGAAGTAAGTTGCACGGAACTCAATTTCTTAGTGGATTTTTCAAAAAATGTGGAAGAGGTTTTAGGTGCCCGGGTGATGGGTGGTGGTTTTGGTGGATGCACCATCAATTTAGTTCATGAAGATATCGTAGATTCATTTATTCAATCTATATCTGGAGCTTATGAAAAGGAATTTAATATTAAACTTACTTCTTTTGTTGGACATCCCAGTGCCGGGACAACCCTCCTATAACTTCAGGCCGAAATAGTGACACTTTTTTTTGTACTTTAAATGTGTAAATAAACTACTATGAAAGCACAAAAACACAACCGTCGGGAATTTGTAAAAAAAAGTAGCCTGGGCCTTATGGGATTGACCCTCCTGCCTTCGCTGACAGGGAAAGTAGCGGCTAGTGACCGACTTCGCGTGGCTCATATTGGAGTGGGTGGCATGGGAAACAACCATATGAAATGGTTCGCCGGTTTGGATGAAGTGGAGGTAGTTGCCCTATGTGATGTAGATGAATTGCATTTAGCGGAGAGCTTAAAAACTTTGGAAAGCCTGCAATCTGGATCTAAAGTGAAGGGTTATAATGATTTCAGGAAGGTACTGGATCGAAAAGATATTGATGCAATCACTTGCGCTACCCCGGATCATTGGCACAGCCAGATTGCTACATTGGCTTTCCAGGCCGGGAAAGATGTATACGGAGAAAAACCACTTTCATACGATGTAAAAGAAGGGCAATTGATGCTTAAAAACCAACAAAAGTACAACCGTATTTTTCAGTTGGGAACACAGATTCATGCCACAGATAATTACCACAGGGTAGTTGAATTGATACAGGCCGGCGCCATTGGAAAAGTCCATACCGTTAGGCTTTGGAAAACTGGCGGGCCTGCAAATTTGACCGAAACTGTAGTTAAACCTATTCCCAAAACATTGGATTGGGATATGTGGCTAGGGCCGGCACCTTATGTAGATTATATTCCTGCGAAATGCCATTTTACCTATAGGTATTTTATGGATTATTCAGGTGGCGTATTCGCTGATTTCTGGTGTCATATTGCAGATGTGGTCTATTGGGCCATACAACCAAAAGGGTTGAAGAGTATCTCAGCCAGAGGAGAAGAAGCAGACGGGATAGCCAATACGCCAAAATGGATAGATGTGGACTATGAATTTGAAGACCTACAGCTGTTCTGGACTTCTACCCCTCCTGATGTTCCTGGTGCTGCCAACAGAGGAATAGGTGCCTATTTTGAAGGAGAAAAGGGCACCCTAATTTGTGATTATGAAA
>JBPCUI010000344.1:0-2773 GCA_051011235.1 Flavobacteriaceae bacterium | reverse complement strand
ATCAATATTCCACATTTCCCAACTTCAAAATCTTACAATTTTCTAAAACAACAAAAGATAAAATTTTGCAGGGCCCCGGATGGGGTCTTATGGTCTGTATTGAAACATTTTATTTTCTCGAAATACTCTTTAAACCGGCTGGTCATGCTGTATTCCGAATATTGTTTGATTTCAATGCCACTGCATATTTTTGGGCCTTTTTCCGAAAAGGTTCCTATTAGCAGAATACCCTTTGGATTTATATGATGATAGGCTGTTTCCAAATAGCGAGAAATCTCATTTTCTGTTGTCAGGAAATGAAACGTCGCCCGATCGTGCCAGAAATCATAATTCTCTGTGGGTTTAAAAGTTGCGGCATCGGCCACGATCCATTTTACCCTAGAAGCCTTCTCGCCGAGTCTGGTTTTTGCTTTTAGAATGGCAGTTTCCGAAATATCCAGCACGGTGATATCTTTATAGCCCATATTGAGTAAATGGTCTACCAGCAGACTGTCGCCTCCGCCAACATCTATTATCCTGGCATGTGTGGGTATATCAAATTGGAGAAAGATATCTAATGATGCTTTGGGGGTAGCCTGGAACCAGCTCCGCTCTTCGAGTTCTTTGGTCTCATAAATTTTCTCCCAATGTTTCTTGCGGTCAAATTCTTCCATAATTCATTTATGGTCAAAGTAACTATAAACAGAAGCCGCTGTTGGCCACAGCAATCATTTCCTCTCAAACAAATTTCACTTTGTATTTACCACAAATTTGTCCAACCTTTTCCAAATCAGGTGGCCCGGCCGGTAATTGAGCTAATTCTTCAAACATTGCTTCAAGTCCGGCAGGAAAAATACTCAACATTGCCCTCACGTTTTGGTCGCCAACAACCTTCCAGGAATGTGGTATGCCTCTTGGACAAAAAATGAGATCACCAGCATTCAGAGTTGTCATTTTATCTCCTATACTCATTTCTACCAGCCCTTCTATTACTTGAAATACCTCATCTTCATTCTCATGAACATGCGGCGGAATCCCTACTCCAGGTTTATTGTTTTGTTCAATTAAGGTATATTGTCCATTAGTATCTTTACCAGTTAGTTTTATGTTTTGATTATCTCCGATTACGTTTAAAATCTGTCCTTCCTCGTTCCTTACGATCTTGGGAATACCGGCCTTAGGGACTTTGAATTTCTTTTGAGCAAACAGGGGTGCTGCTGATAACACCCCCACACCTAAGGCAGTCGATTTAATAAAGTTTTTTCTATTCATAATTCGATTAGTTATTAATAAAATATTGTTGGCTTTGCCGAATCATATCTATTGAAGACCTGCGCTAGTGATTTAAAACTGCCAACACCCGATCTGGTGTAAAAGGCAGATGTCGTAAACGTTTCCCTGTTAATCGTAAAAAAGCATTTGCAATGGCACAAGCGACTATAGGAGTAGCCGTTTCACCTACTCCTTCGGGAGTTTCAGTAGATTCAACTAAAATGGTTTGAATACTCTCGGGAGAATCCTGCATTCTTAATAAATTATAGTCATGAAAATTAGACTGCTGAACGTTCCCGTTCACAATAGTTATTTGTTCCTTGAGCACACTACTCATACCCATAATGATACCGCCTTCCATTTGCGCTTTCACATTATCCGGTTGAACGATTACACCGGCATCTAATGCAATCCAAAAATGGTGAACTCTTATTTTTCCGGTTTTTAGGTTTACCGAAATTTCACATACGCCAGTGCCTAGAGATCCGTGTTCAACAAAGGCCACTCCTTTAGCTCTACCTGCAGCTGAAGAATCCTTCCAGCCCGACATCTCTTCTGCTTTTTCCAGGGTAGCCAGTGCCCTGGGCGATTTAGCCATCAATTTTCTTCTCAAGTCCATAGGATCGGCCCCCTGGTCTAAAGCGATCTCATCGAGCATGCATTCTATCGCAAACTTATTTGGGCCATGACCTACTGAACGCCAGTGTTTTAACCTAATACCATGTGAAGCTTCGCGCCACTCCACCAATTGGTTTGGAATGTCATAATGGTCATTCCTTGCACCACTGGCCACCAGGTTCCCACCATCACCTATCACGCAATGAGAGATCCCTGTTAATGTTCCCTGAGCATTTGTACAAACCCGGAGACGTTGAAGTGATAGTGGACGGAATGTACCATAAGTTAAATCATCCTCTCGGGTCCATATCAATTTTACCGGAAGCGGAGCCATTATTTTAGCCAACTCTGCACATTCCTTAACAAAATCGCTCATACTCCTTCTGCCAAATCCCCCGCCTAAATACTGCAAATGCACCTTCACATTTTCGGATGGTATTCCCAATACATCAGGGACGCCCAACTTGGAATCAGGGCCCTGCTGGCTGCCGACCCACACCTCGGCCGTTTTAAGGTCTGCTGCCACCTGAATCATCGCATTTAAGGGCTCCATCTGGGCATGATAAACATAGTCATTCCTGAAATCGGCCAAATAGGTTTTGGATGCACCTTGCATGGCAAGGTCCACATCACCTATTTTATTTGTTATTTTTCCCCTGGTCGATTGTGCAGCGATTGCCTCGTATTCCGCATAAACCTCCTGGCTATTATAGCCTGTTGCCGGAGAATCACTCCAATCTATTTTCAGCTGTTGCTTGGCAAACAGCGCCTGTTCCAGACTGCTGGCCACGATGCCAATAGCATAATCAAAGGGGACTAATTTTAAAACTCCCTCTAGGGCCAGGATTTCATCCTCATTGGTCAAGGTTGGTTTAGCACCGTGGAGCTTTCCCCTTTCCAGCAC
>JBPCUI010000343.1:0-8381 GCA_051011235.1 Flavobacteriaceae bacterium | reverse complement strand
ACTATATATCCTTTATTCTTCCACTCGAAAATACCGCCATAAAGATTATTTACCTCTGTATAGCCCATATCCAGGAACTTTTCACCAATATTTTCAGAGCGTACCCCAACCGAACAATAAACTACTATGCTGGTATCCATCCGAGAAAGAGCAGTTTTCATTCTATCCAATGAAAATGATTTATAACCTACCCATTGTGCCCCCGGGAGATGACTTACATCGTATTCATATTTTTCCCTTGTATCGAGGATTAGGAACTGACTATTTGCGGCAAGTTCGTCGACACTGATATACTGCACCGTGCCCCGGTTGTATTTTTTAAGAGCACCCTCGATAGTACTTTCAACACAGCCCAGAAGACATATAGAAAAAAAAACGACTAAAATTTTAGCCAAGTGCATCGTAAATCTCTTTAGGAGCTTAAAGATAGCGTATTAGTAGAAAGGTAGATTAGTTCATGTTGCCCGAAATTAATCTTTAATTAATAGTATTTTTAACCAAAATCGATAAACATGGGAGCAAGCGGGAAGCTGATATTCACATCTGTGTTGGCATTGACTTTACTGGGATGCAAAGGTAAGTCTGAAAAGCAATCCGGCGAGAATCAGGTAGAAATTGCAGAAGACTATTATACAGAAGATTACAGGCCTCAGTTTCACTTTACACCGCCTCAGATGTGGATGAATGATCCAAATGGTCTCGTTTATAAGCAGGGGGAATATCATCTTTTCTACCAATACTATCCGGAAGATATCGTATGGGGGCCCATGCATTGGGGGCATGCGGTGAGCAAGGATATGGTATATTGGGAGCACAAGCCAATTGCTCTATATCCGGATGAAAAAGGCTATATATTCTCTGGCAGTGCGGTTATTGATAAAGACAATACTGCGGGCCGGGGGAGTTATGATAATCCACCCATGGTGGCCATTTTTACATATCACGATAACATTGGGGAGAAGGCCGGGAAAAATGATTTTCAAACACAAGGCATTGCATTTAGTCTGGATAATGGGAATTCCTGGACTAAATACGAGGCTAACCCGGTAATAGGCAACGATGGGATACGCGATTTCAGAGATCCAAAAGTCTTCTGGCACGAGGGATCAAATAGCTGGATTATGGTGCTGGTAGCAGGAGATCATGCCAAATTCTACAGATCCAGAGATTTAAAAGAATGGTCGTATATAAGTGAGTTCGGCAAAGAACAGGGAGGCCATGGAGGTGTTTGGGAATGCCCTGATCTGTTTCCTCTCGAAGTAGAAGGAAGTGATGAAGAGAAATGGGTGTTGATAATTAGCATCAATCCGAATGCTCCGAACGGAGGAAGTGGCACACAGTATTTCATAGGAAATTTCGATGGGACCACTTTTAGCTCAAACCAAAAGGAAGCGCGTTGGCTGGATTGGGGCACAGATAATTATGCGGGGGTAACTTATAATAATGTTCCGGGCGATGAACGGATTTTTATCGGCTGGATGAGCAATTGGGACTATGCCCGTGATACCCCGACCGAAAAATGGCGTAGTGCCATGACGGTGCCGCGAGAGTTAAGTCTTAAGAAAAACGGATCTTCCTATGATCTTCATAACTACCCACTCGATGATTTCGGTACGTTGTTCAACACCGAGTTCACAGAAAACCTCATAGTTGGTGGTGAGAAAACACACCAATTTACTTTTGATCATTTCAATGAATCAGAATTGCGGTTTCGAACTGCACTAAGAGATTTTGATTTGCACTTAAAAAATGCAAGCGGTGACCTGCTGGTTTTTTCAATGAATAGTAATAAAAAGGAATTTTCAATAGATCGAAGCGGCTCAGGGAAGGTAGATTTCAGCGAAAAATTTACCCAACGTATACAACGCATGCCCATTGATAACTTGCCGGAAGAGGTATTTGAAATTCGAATTCTTATTGACTGGTCTTCAATTGAGGTTTTTATTAATCAAGGCCAGTACGTGATGACAGCTCAAATTTTCCCAAATGATTTTTATACCAATCTCGAAATAATCAATCACCATCCATCTGACCTGATTCTACTTGATTTTGAGGTGAGCAGTGCCGAATCTATCTGGTAGGAGCAAAGGGGCTATGTCTGGCTAATAGCATGCATGAGCCCTCTGATTTCGGCCAGTCCTTTTAGCCTCCCAACAGCTGAATATCCGGGATTCGAATCTTTTTTGATATCATCCAGTATTTGGTGTCCGTGATCCGGGCGCATAGGAATGGAATTTTCCTTTTCCTCATTGATCGACATTAATCTTCGAACTACATCATACATGGGGACATCGCCTTCGAGGTGAGGGGCTTCATAGAAATTTCCGCCTTCGTCGCGTTGAGTACTTCGGAGATGAACAAAATGTATGCGGTCTTTAAATGTGCTTACCATTTCAGCGAGGTTGTTGTCTGTTCGTACTCCGAAGGATCCGGTACAGAAGGTAATGCCGTTGTACGGACTCTCAGGTTGCCTTAGGATCCGTTGTATATCTTGTGTGGTACTTACCACCCTGGGCAGTCCTAAAATTGTAAATGGGGGGTCATCGGGGTGCAGTGCCATCCTGACCTCATTCGCAGCTGCAACCGGGATAATATCTTCTAAAAATAAAAAGAGGTTTTCGGTCAGTTTCTGGCTGTCAATATTTTTATAGTTATCAAGTGCTCGCCGGAAGTCATCTAATGAGTACCCTTCTTCGGCACCGGGTAAACCGGCTAGAATAGTCTCTTTCAGTTCTTTTTTCTGTACCTGACTTAGCTCATTGAAAAATACTTCTGCAGCCGTTCTGACCTTTGGAGTATAATCCTTTACGGCTCCGGGACGTTGCAGAATAAAACAGTCAAACGCGGCAAGTGCTTTTAATTGAAATCGCAGAGCTAAACCCCCATCGGGCATTTTGTAAGCCAGATCTGTACGAGTCCAGTCGAGTACCGGCATGAAATTATAACAGATGATATCAATACCTGCGTTAGCAAGATGCTCGATCGTTTTCTTATAGTTCTCAATATGTTGTTTAAAGTTCCCTGAACGGGTCTTTATGTCTTCGTGGACCGGTACACTTTCAACCACGGCCCAGCTGAGACCGGCTTCTTCAATTAGTTTCTTGCGCTCCAGGATGGCAGCTGGAGGCCAGGTTTCTCCATTGGGGATTTGATGTAGGGCTGTGACAATGGCTTCGGCACCCGATTGCCTGATATCGGAAAGGCCAACTCTGTCTTGTGGCCCGAACCAGCGCATCGTTTCTTTCAGTGCTTTCATACACCTGAATAAGCGTTAAATCCACCGTCTACCGGAATTATGGTACCGGTAACAAAGCGCGAAGCATCACTGCAAAGCCACTGTACTGCTCCTAGTAAATCTTCCGGCTGACCGAATTCTTTCATCGGTGTATTTTCTATGATCTTTTGCCCACGTTCGCTTAGGCTGCCATCTTCCTGTGTGAGTAATGATCTATTCTGTTCGGTAAGGAAAAAACCCGGGGCGATGGCATTTACCCTTATTCCGTTCCCGTACTTCTGGCAGAACTCAACTGCCAGCCATTGCGTTAGATTGTCTATAGCCGCCTTTGCAGAGCCATAACCCAGGACTCTTGTTAATGGTCTTTGAGCGGTCATAGATGAAATATTGATAATACTTCCCCTTTTATCTTTTAGAAACAGAGGTAAAAAAACTTTTGTAGGTATGAACGTACCCATATAATTCAATTCCATGACACGTCTTAATTCTTCTAAATCGGCATCTGCCAACTCTTGATCGGGTTTAATTACGGCGCCGGGAAGATTTCCCCCCGCGGCATTTATGAGGCCATCCAGTTTACCAAATGACTTTTCAATGTGGACATAAGCTTCCTGCAGTTGACCCTCATTTGTAACATCGGCGATCAATGCAAATGCCTTCCCATTTGCTGCAACAATTTCAGACACCAAACGATTTACCTTTTCCTTATTGCGACCAAGGATTAGTGCCCGTGCGCCATTTTCCGCAAGCGATTTTGCCATTGCGGACCCAAGTACACCTGTGGCGCCGCTCATTAAAATGATCTTGCCTTGTACGGAGAAGAGTTCAGACATATACTTATTTAATTGAGCTGAACAAGGCACAACCCTGTCCATTTATTTATTAAATTACACAAATAATGCGAATAAGATAGCCATTTTTATTCTTAGAAAACCAGTCTGAATTGACGCCCGATCTATCTCCTCTATTGAAGTGTAATTTCAACCGTTTACACACAGCCCTGAACTTCCTGTTCTTATCGCTTGTTTTATGTGCTTGCTCTGCGAAAAAGGATGCAAAGATTATCAGGATTGCACATGGGTTAGATTCCAATCATCCGGTGCACAATGCCATGGTATTTATGGGCGAACGACTGGAAGAAAAGTCCGAAGGTTCATTAAAGGTGCTAATTTATCCCAGCGGGCAGTTAGGTGCAGAACGGGAGTGCCTGGAGCTTTTGCAAATTGGGAGTCTCGATATAACCAAGGTGTCTGCCGCCGTACTTGAAAATTTCATTCCGGACTACAAGGTTCTGAGCGTACCGTATATTTTTAGGGACCGGCAACATGCTTTTAAGGTGTTTGATGGCTCTATTGGAGAGGCTATGCTTCTCAAAGGAGAACAGTTTAGGTTGCGCGGCCTAACTTTTTATGATGCCGGTAGCCGGAGTTTCTACAGTAAGGAAAGACCAATAAATAGTCCTGGGGATCTTGAAGGTTTGAAAATACGGGTACAGAAAAGTAATATGGCTGTAGCCATGGTTAACTTATTGGGTGGCTCTCCTACGCCAATTTCCTGGGGCGAATTGTACACTGCACTACAACAAGGCGTGGTAGACGGGGCCGAAAACAACTTGCCCAGTTTCTATACCTCCAAACACTACGAGGTATGCAGGTATTACAGTATGAATGAACATACAGCGGTACCCGATGTTTTGCTAATCGGGATGGATTCCTGGCGCAGATTTAGCAGTGAGGAACAGAAATGGATCAGGGAAGCGGCAAAAGAATCGGCCAACTATCAACGAAAATTATGGGCGGAATCTGAAAGGATTTCACTAAAAGCCATTGAAGAAGCCGGTGTTCATATCAGCTACCCGGACAGATTGTTATTCGAGCAAAAGACCAAAGCTATTACCGACCTTTTTAAGGAAGAACCCTGGATCTTGAAATTGATTGAAGAGATACAAAATGAGAGATAAGATCGATCGTATTTTGGAGTACATTCTGGTTGGGCTGTTCAGCCTTATGTTAGCCAGTGTAATCTGGCAGGTGTTTTCACGATTTGTGCTTGGAGTTCCAAGCACCATCACGGACGAGATCTCCAGTTTCGGACTTATTTGGGTTGGGCTATTGGGAGCCGCTTATGCAACTGGAAAGAGCCTCCATTTGGCCATCGATCTGTTGCCCGGAAAGATTGTGCAGAAAAGGCAACTCTGGTTCAATGGCTTTGTGTACATGGCAATAGCATTGTTCAGCCTATTGGTGTTGATAACTGGCGGCGGTAGGCTGTGCTGGGTTACTTTTCTATTGCAGCAAAAATCTGCCGCCCTGGAAATACCACTTGGCTTCATATATCTCGTACTTCCGCTCGGCGGAATATTGATCCTTTATTATTCTATAGATCAATTCTGGCAGGAAATTAAATCCGTTCAAAAATAGATATGGAACATGCGGATGTACTAATATTGATTGCGAGCTTCCTGATATTCCTGGCTATGCGGGTTCCTGTGGCCTATTCCATTGGATTGGCTGCATTGCTAACCCTTCTTTTTTCCATGCCGTTTTTGCCATCCATAACTACTCTGGCACAGCGCATGGCCACTTCGCTGGATAGCTTTACACTTTTGGCCATACCCTTCTTTATACTCGCAGGGCAGGTAATGAACAGAGGAGGCATCGCAGTTCGACTTATCAATTTCGCTAAGGCTTTAATAGGACCATTGCCAGGAGGGCTTGCCTTTGTGAATATCATTGCCTGTATGTTGTTTGGTGCGATTTCCGGATCTGCAGTTGCAGCGGCTTCTGCTATAGGCGGTTTTATGAATCCGCAAATGGAGGCTGAAGGCTACGACAAACCTTTTAGTGCAGCTGTGAATATTACCAGCGCCACCACTGGTTTGATTATTCCACCCAGTAACATCTTGATCATCTACTCGCTGGCCAGTGGAGGTGTTTCTATAGCTGCGCTGTTTCTGGCGGGTTATATACCCGGGATGCTGATCGGATTGGCACTCATGCTGGTGGCCGGCGTCTATTCCGTCTATAAAAAATATCCAACGGCTAAATTTGTCACCATAACTGTTTTCCTCAGAAGATTCCTGGATGCACTGCCCAGTTTGTTCCTATTGGTGGTTGTTATCGGTGGTATCGTCGCTGGTTATTTCACGGCGACCGAGGCATCGGGGATAGCTGTAGTCTACACTTTTACCCTTGCGTTTATATACAGGGAAATTGGCATAAAAGATATCAAACCCATTTTGCTCGAGACCATTAAGACGTCTAGTATCGTACTGCTGCTGGTGGCTACTTCCATCGCTATGTCCTGGGTAATGAGCTATGAGCAGATCCCCCAGGGTTTAACAACAATTCTTTTAGGGATCAGTAACCATCCCATAATCGTATTGATACTTATCAATCTTATATTGTTGTTTGTGGGGGTATTTATGGATATAACACCGGCCGTGCTCATTTTTACACCAATATTCCTACCGATAGTAACGGACCTGGGATATGACCCGGTACATTTTGGTATTATCATGATCATGAATCTATGTATTGGGATTTGTACCCCTCCGGTTGGATCTGTACTTTTTGTAGGATGCAGTGTGGCGGGATTGTCAATACAGAAAGTATTAAGGCCTCTGCTTCCCCTATTTGTCGCTATGTTGGTTGTATTGTTGTTGGTCACCTATGTGCCGGAGTTGAGTTTATGGCTTCCCAGTCTATTTGGATTTTGATATGTTCATTTCTTTGCTTGTCCAAAGAAACGAACCAAAGAAAGGACACTTTTTCTTCAGGAATTTTTCGTTTACAACGAAAACCAGTTTCAAAACTCCGCGCAGTTTTTCAAACAGCTGAATCTCGGAGCTTTTGAAACTTATTCTTAAGAAAAAGATTATTATACAATCTCAAATGTAAAACCTGCCTATTTTGAGTTTCGTAGGAAATTAACAAGCTTTTACATTTGATAATGGAAGGCGTCCTAAGAGTATAGCGGTCAGGACGCTGCGGCTGTAAAAGCTTGGCAGCATTTCAAGAAACTGAAAATCAGCCTAGATTTTTTTAGTTCTTTTTTGATCGATGCAAAAAAGAACATTATCAACGCTATTGAAAATTAAAATAAGACTTCGCATTGTGATAACAAATATCGGCTACCAATTCCCCCAACCATTTTTCATCTTTTGGCAATAGCCCCTGTTCCACATCTTTGCCTATGAGGTTGCATAAGATCCGTCTAAAATATTCATGTCTTGGAAAGGAGAGGAAGCTCCTCGAATCCGTAAGCATGCCTATAAAGCAACTGAGCATACCCATGTTGGAAAGTGTATTGAGCTGTTCCTCAATACCATCCTTCTGGTCCAGGAACCACCAGGCCGATCCCCATTGAACTTTACCCTTTATCCCGCCGTTGTTAAAATTGCCACACATGCTTGCAAATACTGCATTGTCTGCCGGATTTAAGTTATAAAGTATGGTTTTGGCGAGTTGGTCTGTCTGGTCCAGTGAACTGAGAAATCGGGCAAGTGAAGACGCCTGCATAAAATCACCGATGGAATCAAAACCGGTATCCGGCCCGAGATGTTGTACCCTACCTTTGTTCACATTTCGTATGGCGCCAAGATGAAATTGCTGTACCCAACCGTGTTTATGGTAGGATTTACAAAGGTGTTTCAGCACTTCCGATTTATAATAAGCTGCTTCATCTTCAAAAAGACCCTGTTGATTCCAGAGCTTTTTAAAAATGACTTCAATATCATATCCTCTTCCTTCTGCGTATGGCATAAATTCCAATCCGTGGTCTGCAAGTCTGCAATGGTTGAGATGGAAATAATCAATACGAATATCAAGTGCTGTCAACAGATCAGAAAAGGAGTTAAGGGCAATACCCGAAGTATTCTCCAAAGCCTGCAGGTATTCAAAATAGGCCAGCGGATTTTCTACCGCAATGACCTTATCTGGCCGGAAGGCAGGTAACATAAGCATTTCGTGGTCCTCCTTCCTGAATTTTTGATGGTATTCCAAAGTATCCAAAGGATCATCAGTGGTACAGGCAACTTCTACATTCATCATATCTAACAGCCCAACCACATGATGAGAAGGTTGTTGTAATTGTTCAGAAGTCTGCTGATATATACGTTCGGCCATATCGGGTCTGAGATATTCAT
>JBPCUI010000342.1:0-3364 GCA_051011235.1 Flavobacteriaceae bacterium | reverse complement strand
TTAATTCACAGCAAGAAGGAAAAGGTATATAACGCGATCGCTACCCAGGAAGGAGTGCGCAACTGGTGGACAGTTCAGACCAATATCAGGTCTGAGGTTGGCGGCAAAGCTGAGTTTCGGTTCGGCGAGAAGTACCTGATCATAATGGAAATCACAGAACTTGTACCCCAGCTGAAAGTGGGATGGAAATGCAGGGAAGGAGACGAACAATGGGTAGGGACTGAATTCAGCTTTGATCTGGAGGAAGAAGACGGAGATACCACCTTGCGCTTTGGACACGTAAATTGGAGATCTCAGACAGAATTTTTTGCACATTGCAATTTTCAATGGGGCAAATACTTAATGAGTCTGAAGGATTTTTGTGAAAGCGGGAAAGGTGAGCCATTTAACCCCTGAAACCAATCAAACTTGTAAAATGACACCACCAATCCGCTCTCAATGGAGTACCTAGTAATAGCTCTTACGGCATTCATAGCAGCCATTCTAACTTTCTTTTCAGGATTCGGACTGGGCACCATACTCACACCGGTCTTTATGATCTTCTTTCCAGTCGAATTGGCCATTGCCCTTACCGGAGTCGTCCATTTCTCAAACAATATTTTTAAGATTATCCTGGTAGGTAAAAATGCGAATAAAGACGTTGTTCTCAGGTTCGGTATACCAGCAGTAATTGCGGCCTTTGCAGGAGCATGGGTCTTGTTGAACATTCCGGACGCCAGACCGCTTTTCACCTACGAAATGGCCGGTAAGACATGGGAAGTATTTCCGGTAAAATTTCTTATCTCAATTCTACTGATCATTTTTGCCTGTATGGATCTCATTCCGTATTTCAGAAGGCTGCAGTTCGGAAAGGATAAATTGCCGTTGGGTGGTGTGTTAAGTGGTTTCTTCGGCGGTCTTTCGGGCAACCAGGGCGCGCTACGTGCAGCCTTTTTAATTAAGGCGGGACTGTCTAAGGAAGCCTTTATAGGTACGGCCGTTGTTGTATCCACTTTCGTTGATCTCACCCGATTGGGTGTGTACTCAACACGATTTTTTCAATCGGGTTTGATGGAAAACGTACCCATTGTGATTTGTGGTACTATAGCTGCAATTGCAGGAGCTTTCTTAGGTAATAAGTTGTTGAAAAAAATCACCCTTGATTCGGTTCAGAGTATTGTAGCGATAATGCTCATCCTTCTTTCACTTGCGCTGGGCATGGGATTAATTTGAATTGAAATTTTATATACCTTATAAGATGTATTGCAAATAATCCATTTTCATCATTTGGAGCTGGTTCCAAATGAGAATATCATATAGAAAATTAACGGTAAATAAATGGACAATCGAAAAGAACCGGTAATAGTTGAACAGCAATTTAACAACAACATCGAACAGGTCTGGGAAGCTATTACCGAGCAAAACCAGATGATTCAGTGGTTTTTTACCAATATTCCGGCATTTAAGGCAGAAATTGGTTTTGCAACTTCATTTGACGTGGACTCGGGAACCAGGATTTTTAAACATCTCTGGAGAATTCTCGAAGTTGAAGCTCCGCGAAAAATTGTCTATCACTGGAGTTACCCCGACATTGAGGGCGTCGGTATCGTTGCCTTCGAACTTTTCGAAGAAGGCAACGGCACATTGCTTCGCCTTACCAATGAAGGACTCCACACATTTCCAGACGATATACCTGAATTTTCCCGTGAGAGCTGCATTGGTGGCTGGGAATACTTTATAAAGGGCAACTTGAAAAACTATTTAGAAACAGCGTAGTAATCCGAAGAATATTGACTTCAGATTAATTGCTTTTTTGGTATGATTAGCCTTGTTTCATATTTCGTACATTTATGAAAGAACAACTAATCAATGTACCAGATGAAAAAATTCTTTCCCTATCTCATTTTTTTATTATTGGTTATAGCCGTAACCCTGGCATTTCAATTTGTGAACGCTGGGGAATATGCGAATCCTGACGAAAAACCTGAAATTGAAATAATCATGACAAACGACAGCACTCCCAGAGTAACCGGAATTGGCGGGATCTTCTTTAGATCCAAAGACCCAAAAGCCACTAATGCATGGTATGGCAAACACCTTGGATTAGCCACAGATGATTATGGATCTCCTTTTGAATTCAGGAATGCTAATAATCCAGAGGAGATCAACTACCTCCGCTGGGCTCCTTTTGATGAGGGTACAGACTATTTTGCCCCTTCCGAAAAGGATTTTATGATCAACTACCGGGTCCAGCATATCGAAGCTCTTGTAGAGCAGCTCAAAGAGGATGGGGTTACCGTAGTAGACAGCATTACATCATTTGAATACGGGAAATTTGTCCATATTATGGATCCTGAAGGCAACAAGATAGAGCTTTGGGAACCGATAGACAGTTTTTTTACCAAGATGGGCGGACCCACTACAAAGTAGTTAATTAGAAGGTTGAAGTCCTATGTCCGAGGACGGAAATATAGTCAGCAGTTGACAGTGGGCAGTGGGCAGTCGGCAGTCGGCAGTTAGAAATAGAGAGTATCGATAATTATATCTGGCTGTTGTATGCAATACTAAAAAACCAACCTATGAGAAATTTAATAATTGGAATCTCCTTAAGCATTGCATTTTTTTTAACCACTAGCTGCAAAAAGAATATCGTATCAGGGGATTTGATAATAACAGATGTCAACGTAATTGATGTAGTAAATGGCACTACTAATTCAAATCAAACCATAGCCATCAAAAACGATAAAATCTACTCAGTTACACCATTTTCTGAATCTGATGAAATTATTTCTGAAACCGTAATTGATGGTAAAGGAAAATATATGATTCCAGCCCTATGGGATATGCATACTCACTATACCACATCATCAGAACATAAAGGGTTTTTAAAGTTATTTATTGCAAATGGTGTATTAGGTGTAAGAGACCTTTGGGGCGATTTAGAGTCGAGGGATTCTTTGGCAGCTTCCAATGCAATTGCCCCGACAATATTTCTTTCTGGGGCAATAATTGATGGGCCTTTTACTCTTTTGCAAGGGTCATTACAACCGAAAACATCTGAAGAAGCCATTCGCATGGTTGATTCCTTACATCAAAAAGGTTCTGATTTCATTAAGGTCTACGACGACCTGTCTGTAGAAATCTATAATACCATTGCAAATCGATGTAAGGAACTTCAAATTCCTTTTGCTGGGCATGTACCAATGTCCATAAAAGCAGCGGTCGCTTCAAAAAAAGGCCAAAAAAGTATGGAACATCTAAATGGTATTTGGAAGTCCTCCACATCTATGGAAAAAGAAATCGATAGTTTAGAGAAGGTATTCAAGTATAATTTCATGTCAGGTAATATGCCTGGAGCCATAAATACATTTACAGAAGTCAATAC
>JBPCUI010000341.1:0-4090 GCA_051011235.1 Flavobacteriaceae bacterium | reverse complement strand
ATTTGGAATAATACCGTACTCGCAGAAAGTGACGATACAATAATTGTGGAAAACAATCATTATTTTCCTGCTGCGAGCATCAATACAGAGTATTTTAAAGAAAGTGAGACGCATACGACCTGTCCGTGGAAAGGACAGGCGTCTTACTACACTTTGGTGGTAAATGGGCAGGAAAATACAGATGCTGCCTGGTACTATCCAGAAATCAGTGAACTGGCTAAACAGATCAAAGGCAGGGTGGCCTTCTGGAAAGGTGTAGAAGTTGTAGAGTAAAAAAAAGCCGGAACACAAATTCCGGCTTTTCTAAATTTTAGATTTCAAGAACTGAATTTTCAGAACCAGCAAAATCGTTCCATTGAAAACGATCTGCTTCCAACTCATTTACAAAGTTACCATCTATGATATATTTAAACTCATAGGCGTTCTCTTTAGCTAAGTCGAAAGTCCCTTTAAATGTTCCGTTCTTAAGTTTTTTCAACATACTCCCTTTGGGGCTCCAATTATTGAAGTCTCCCACAACTGCCACTTTTTTGGCTTCTTCTGCAGGTACAGTAAATGTTACTTTACATACAGGTTTTGTCTTTAAATATTGTTTTGCGATAGCCATAATATTCGATTTTAAAATTAAGCTGCAAAAAAAAGTAATAAATCCCTATTGAACAATGACCTATATCATAATTATCAATTTCATAAAATTGGCTTATCAATCTATAATCTTTGGCAAAATATACTGGTATAATTTTTAAAATAGTTAATCTTTACAGCGCAGATTTAACGATTTTGGCAATTAGATCTATCTCTTTTTCAGTATTGTAGAAGTGAAAGCTGAGACGAATTCCATCAGATCTCCAGGAACATCGCACTCCTTGACGCAAAAGTTCATCATATACGGATCTGTCGCCACTAATTCTGAAAATACTACCGTGTTCTTTTCTGGCCAAAACCTCATCTTGCAACAGACCCAGTTGTCCGAATTCCTGCAGCGCTCTTTGAGAAAGGCGACGGTTTTGTTCTTCAACCCTGTCCATCCCCAGCTGATTGAGTAAATTCAATGAATGATTCAGGCTTCCAAAATTCAGACTGTCCAGGTGACCGGGTTCGAGGCGTTTGCAAAATGTGATCTGGTTTTTGCCCTGCAGATTTCCCTCTGCTGAATTAAAACCCGAGGTTGACACTGAAAACTGCCGCTGACTTTCTTCTCTTATCAACATAAAGCCGTTGCCATATCCCCCCAACAACCACTTATAACCGCTGGTTCCAAGGACATCGATACCTGAATTTCCAAAATTCAAATCATACGCCCCGCAATACTGTGTTCCATCGGCGACGATTAAAAGAGAAGGATGTTCTTTCTTTAAATCAATTAAGAATTGATTGTCTATTTTGATCCCATTGAGCCATTGAACCAGACTAAGCGCTAATATGGAGATTCCTTTGTCCGCTACATTTTGGGCGATGTTTTGTTCGAGCTGCTCGTCTGCTACTACATACGAGACATCAAAACCTCTGTTTTCAAAAGGCCAGTTTACCGAGGGATAATCATTTTCAACAAGCAGTACTTTTTGTTTCGGGTCCTGGTTTTCCAACAGAAGATTCAGGCCAATGGAAAAATTGGGTGTGAGGGCTACTTCAGTCGGTAAACAATTAAAAAAACTGTGGATAGTTTCTCTTGTTTTCCTCAGAATTGCAATCTTTTCCGGCCATTGTGAACTTCCGTTCAACAAGAGACCCTGATCGTGCTCCCGACGCCATTCGAGTAAATCGTCATACATCAGGCCAGCGGCCGCAGTATCCGCATAAATACAGCCCTTAAGAGCGGGAAAGATCATTGTATTCTGCAGCACTTTGGTGTGAATTGATGATCATTAATTGCATTATATTTGTGTTTAAAGATAAACATTCACATGTTCTCCGAGAAAACTAAGGAATCCAAAATAAGGCCCGAGCATCATTTGCAACTGGAGTACGCTCAAAAAAGGATCAGACAAAAAAAATTGCTTTACACACACTTTGTTGTTTATCTAATAGGAAGTGTATTTTTATTTCTTACCAACAAGATTCTGAAATACGGTGAGGACTATGATTGGTCTATATGGCTGATACTGTTCTGGGGTTTTTTGCTGGTCATCCATGTTTATAATGTGTTTGTAAATCAACGATTTATGGGCGCAGAATGGGAAAGAAAGCAACGAGAAATTCTGGTTACCAGGCAGCGTGAAAGGATTGCCCAGATCCAGAAGGAAATTGAAACCGAATTTCCTTTGAGTAAAATCAATAAAAAAAAAGAACCATGGGAATCATCACCATGATAGCGGCAGCGGGTGAAAATAACGCCCTGGGCAAGGACAACGATTTACTTTGGCATTTACCGGACGATTTTAAAAGATTTAAAAATATGACTACCGGCCATAAAATAATTATGGGTCGGAAAACATTTGAAAGCTTCCCAAAAACACTGCCCAACAGAACGCATATAATAATCACAAGAGACCGGCATTACACTACCGAATACGCTGAATGCATTGTTGTCCATTCACTGAAAGAAGCCTTAAACGAACTAACGCCCGAAGATTCGGCCTTTATTATAGGAGGAGGAGATATATATGCCCTGGCCTTAGACATTACAGATGTTATTGAGCTCACCAGGGTACACGAATCATTTGAAGCCGATACTTATTTTCCGACCATCGATGAAACGCGTTGGCAATTGATCAGAGAAGAATACCATCCAGCGGATGAAAGACATTCATATTCATTTACCTATCTCACTTATAAGAGAAAGTAGTTCCTAAAAATCTTTCTCATGAATTTGTAGTTGAGTACTACTGTCGCTCAGGAAATTTTCCAACACTGTCTTATCCGAGTTGATATAGAAAAGATGCTTCCCTTTATGATCCGCGTTGTTTAGCAAGTTACTTTCTTTGAGTACGCGGTAGGTCTGTCGTGCCACTGCCTCTCCACAGTCGATTATACGGATACCCGGTGGGAGAATTTCCTCTAGAACCGGTATTAGATAAGGATAGTGTGTACAGCCCAATACCAGATGATCTATTTTGGCTTCAACCATAGGGTTTAAGTAAATTTCCAGCAATCGACGAATTTCATCCGTATCTGTTTTTCCGGCTTCAATTAAAGCCACCAGACCCTCACCTTGCTGTTCTAATACCTCAATATCCATTGCATGGGTCTTGGATGTGGAAAGAAAAAGCTGGCTGGCCAGTGTTCCTTTTGTAGCCAGGACACCAACTTTTTTAGTTGCAGACCTCAGGGCTGCTGGCTTAATTGCCGGTTCAATCCCGATAAATGGAACATCAAAATGTCGCCTCAGGTAATCGATTGCATTAGTTGTAGCAGTATTGCAGGCAACCACAATTAGTTTACAGCCCCTGCTCAATAAGTATTCGGTATTTTTCTTGCTCAGATTAATAATGGTTTCCTGGGATTTTCCACCATAGGGTGCGTTTAGACTGTCGGCCATGTAGATCATGTCTTCAGAGGGAAGTAGCTGTTGAAGCTCTTTCCAGATTGAAGTTCCCCCCACTCCTGAATCGAATATGCCTATTGGACTTTGATTTATCATTGTGGTCAACCTGACTAAACGGTTTCTCAAAAATAAAAAACCGTCCTGGAATAGGACGGTTAAATTCTTACGCGGTTTTAAAATTTTAAAAACCCAATTCCTGCTTCACCTCTGGTAAAAGATCCTTTCCTTTAGAAACGATCAGGCCTCCACCCTGAGTTGCATCAATAACATAATCGTATCCCTGTGCAGTTGCCACCTTTTCAATAGCGGCCTGAGCTTTCTCTGAAATAGGCTTAAATAACTCGGCCTGCTTCTTCTGCAATTCTTGTTGGGCAGCCTGTTGGGCCTCGCCGATATTCTTTTCAAATCCCTGCAATTCCAACGCCCTTTTTTGATTCTCTTCTTCAGACATCGAAGTAGCTTCATTAGAATATTGGGTGTACTTATTCTTAAGTTCTGTCATGGAGCTTTCAATATCCACCCGGTAGGTTTCAGACAGTTTTTTAAGTTCTGCTTGTGCAGCAATCATTTCAGGCATTTCGGCCAAAAGATCAGATACGTTAATGT
>JBPCUI010000340.1:0-9564 GCA_051011235.1 Flavobacteriaceae bacterium | reverse complement strand
TTTCTTCTTTATAACGAAGTCCATGCCAAACTGCATTTTCTACATACGGTTGCAGCAGCATCGGAGGAATTTGATACGCACTCAAGTCTATGTCGCTATCAATAGACAAATCATAATCAAATTTTTCCGGAAATCTTGAATGCTCCAATTTAAGATACAGGCCAATAAGTTCCAACTCGTCAGACAGTGGAATGAAGTCCTCTTCGCTGTTTTCCAATACGGCCCTCATCAGTGTTGAAAAATCACTCAAATACTTATTTGCACTTCGCTCGTCGCTCTTTGCTATATAATTGTTTACAGAATTGAGTGCATTGAAGATAAAATGGGGATTCATCTGCGATCGCAATGATTTCAATGCTAAAAGATTGTTAGCCAGCTTTTGCTGTCTGTTGCTCCTGTAAAAGAAAAAGGCGGCAAGTGCCGTAAGTAATATCACTAACAACAGTGAATATATCACCCATTTTTGTCTGCGGTTGGTCTCTTCTATCAATTGCTGTTGCGTAGATGCCAATTCGAACTTGCTCTCAGAAAGTAGTCGATCGCTCTCCAGACTGTTGATCCTATTCTGCCTGGAGGCAATTTCCCGATTAAACCGGGCAGCCTGTGCAATTTCCTCCTCTTTTCTAAGGTAAAGGGTGTCTACCACAGCTACATATTGCTGGTATGTCTCAAGCGCTTTTGTGAAATCTCCTTTTTCCCTGTATACCTCAGAGAGTGTGCGGGTGGCGTCCTTTTTAACTTCAAGATCGTCCTCGTCTTCCGCTTCCTTGATACTCTCTACCAGGAAAGGCAAAGCCTCATCGATCTTGTCCTGTGCCAGGTAGGCATTCGCTATTTTGTAATTGATCTGTTGGGTGGTGATCGAATCTATTGCCCCATAGCCTGCTGTATTATCAGCAGCGCCAGCTGGTATGCTTTTAAGTTCTGAAAGACTTTTTTTTCGAAGATTTATCTCATCGTCATATCGATTTTCCCGATTGTAGAAATCGGCCACTTTTTCCTTTTCCCTAACGGCCCTTTGCGGAGCCTGACTAGCAGCTTGTTCCAGGGAATATTCATAATAAGCCTCGGCCTCCTGTGATTTGTCGTCCCTGGCGTAAACATCGGCTATTTTGGAATTGAGGTCCGGAATTTTAGGTGAAATTCTATTCTTGGTAGCAATCTTAAGACCCTCCTCGTAAAAAGAAACGGCCTTAGGCGTATCTCCGAGGCCACTGTATACATCTCCCAGATTCTCGAAGAGTTGAACGCGCAGGTATGGTACCATCCCGCTGACCTGTATTAGAGGATTCAATTCCGCTTCTGCTTCAGTGAAAGAGCGGATGCGGATCAAAGCTTCTCCGAGCAGTAATGCCGTCTTTGTAGTTTTGTATACTGATTGTGCATCACGGTAACTGGCGATCGCGAGATCGTATTGCTGATGGTAATAATAGATCTCTCCAAGCGCGCTAAGCGCCAATGCCCTCTCTTTTTCATTTCCCTGATCATCCAGACTTTCCAAGGCAAAAGCTATGTAATTAATACTTTTGTCTATATCCGTTTTCTTATGGATCTCCGCAGAATCTATCATAAGTTGGAAGCTCTCCTGCCCGCTACCGCGCGAAGCATCTGCCGCCTTCTTGCTAACCTGCGAAAATCCGGTAAGACCGGTGAACAGCATGAGTATTAAACTGGAGATTATTGACCTCATAGATATATATTATCCGGGTAAACTTACTCGATTTATACGGTATTAAAAAATGCCAAAGTCCCTGCAGGACGCATTCCAGGACCTAAAATTGGGGCTTTACAAATTGATCTGACTATTTCCCTAACTCAAATGGCGTGCTCACTCATTCTCGTTTTTTAATCCATTCCAGCCGAACTAATTTTAGCAGTGTTTAACTCTAAATATTGATGTAATGAAACAAATTCGCATTTTACTTTTGATAGGAATAATTGGAATGAGTTCGAGCTATATATGGGCATTTCGACCTAAAACTGACCCCCTCGTAACCCAAACCAGTTTAAAAACAGATGAGGCGCACGAAAACAAAGTACAAATAGCACTTCTTCTGGATACCAGTAACAGCATGGACGGCCTTATTAACCAGGCAAAAGCACAATTGTGGGACATTGTCAATGAATTTACTTATGTGAGATGCCGCCACCAAAAACGTCCGCGACTTGAAATTGCCCTTTACCAATACGGCAATAATGATCTGTCTTCAAGGGAGGGCTATATTCAACAAGTCTTAGGGTTTAGCAATGATTTAGATGAAATATCGGAAAAGTTGTTTTCACTAACCACTAATGGAGGTGAAGAGTATTGCGGCGAGGTGATCAATACCTCCATTGGACAGCTTGGCTGGGAAAAGAATCCGGACTACCTCAAAATGATATTTATCGCAGGGAACGAGCCATTTACCCAGGGTAAATTGGATTATAGAGATGCAGTTGCCCAGGCGAAAGAAATGGACATCGTTGTAAATACCATTTTCTGTGGTGACTACCAACAGGGAATACAGACCGAATGGCAAAAGGGAGCCAGACTCACAGGCGGCGATTATATGGCAATAGATCACAACAGACAAGTGGTGCATGTTGCCACACCATATGACGATATTATAATCAGACTCAATAACAGGCTCAATAAAACATATATCTCATACGGCAGTGCGGGTGCGGCAAAGATGGCAAATCAGTCCACCCAAGACTCAAATGCTATGGAATTGGAAGAAGCTGTTGCGGTAAAGAGAGCAGTTAGCAAAAGTTCGGGCTATTACAAAAACTCCTCATGGGATCTTGTAGATGCGGCCGAGCAGGACGACTTTGATGTCAGCCAGGTGGAAAGAAAACACTTGCCAGCTAATCTGCGGTCAAAATCAGACAGTGAACTTGAGAACTATATCGAAGAGAAACAGGCCGAGCGTAGTCAGATTCAGGATGAAATTAAAAACCTGAATGTTAAACGCCAGAAATTTATTGATGAAAAACACAGAGAAGAACAGGGTGAACTGGAAAACGCTATGCTAAACGCAATCAAAAAGCAGGCGTCTCAAAAGAACTACGACTGGAAAAAATAAGGATCTATCAGCAGACCTGCCGGATTATTCCGGTGGGTCTTGAATTCGGCTAGTAGTTGGCAGACGGACAATAACAATCGTACCTGTTTTCCCTTTCAGGACCGAAATCATAACCGAGAGTGATCTGATGAAAGCCGCCATTGTCCAGTCTGATATCTCCGGACTGATAAGAGTAATTATACGAAAACATAAATCTTTTATAATTGATCCCTACAATGGGCGTAAACAGCTGAAGTCTCTGCTCGCCAAAAGTACCGTCAGTCTGGAATTGTGCACCATCGAAACTTCTGCGGTAGGAAAGACCCCCCCACACTGTGGCATCATCACTTAAATCCTTGTATACTTTGGCGTTGAAATCGACCGTCTCTTCCTCCGTAAATTCGGTCAGTTGCAATAGAACAGAAGGCTCTATTCTCCATGAGCTTTTACCGAAAACATAGCCTACCTGGACTAAATATCGTCTGAGGTTGTCAAATTCTATAGCAGTATACAAATCCCTGCCACTTCCCAATAAATTCAATACGGTAACATGGGTATAGAACTCCATAAAATTGTACGAAGCCCCCATATCGATATTGAAGTATCCTACACTGTTCTTACCACCTGTGATGATTGGATCCGGTATCACGGACACAAATTCGGTTTCGTCTAAAGAGCTTTGGATAAAACCGGCACTCAAACCCAGTGACAGTTGATTTAGCATTCTAATGTCATCTCCAAAAGGTAAATGGTGTGCATAACTAACCTTAAGACCGGTTTGAGAGTGATAACCGTTCGCATCGTTAAAAATGATAGCGCCAACGCCACTTCTTGTATCAGGAAGCCTGTAATGAGCACTTAGGGTCTGTAAACTCGGTGCTTCATCAACGCTGAACCATTGTTTTCTGGCTGTTAGCCTTATTTTCCCGCCTTCACCAATCCCCGCCATTGAAGGGTGTACTAAGTAATAGTTATCTGCCAAATAATCGAAATAAACTGGCAACCCTTCCTGTGCAGTACTTATGAGACTAAAACAAAGGAATGAAAAAAGAAGGATCAGTTGGTTTTTCATCTAAATAGATTGGGGTAATCGTTCACTGATTGTTTCAAATATAAAGTATAACGGTCGAAAGAGAGCTTTAGTATATGATGAATAGCTGATAAAATGGTTGTATTTTAGCCAAAATTAAAGCTTATGAAAGAGTTCCATATTACTGTTACACAGACTGCGAATCCGGCAATCCTCAAATTTGAAGCAAATCACTTCATCGCTGAAGCTGAAAACTTTGAGTACAATAACATAGACGAAGCCAAAAATTCACCATTGGCCCAGCAGTTATTCTACCTTCCATTTGTTAAAACGGTATACATTTCCGGGAATTTTATAGCAATCGAACGCTACGATATTGTTGAGTGGAATGATGTACAGGATGAGATTGCCCAGCAACTGGTCGAATATTTGAATTCAGGGGCTCCGGTTGTTCTCCAAACAGCTGGTTCGCAAAAGATCGCTACTACGGTTTACGCAGAAGTTACCCCTAATCCGGCCGTAATGAAGTTCGTGGCAAACCGGAAAATAGTGCCTGCCATGTTCGAATTCAAAAATATCGATGAGGCAAAAGACTCCCAATTGGCTTCTGAGCTTTTTCAGTTATCCTATGTAAAAGAGGTTTTTTTGGACGAGAATTATATTTCAGTCTCTAAATATGAGGTCGCTTCATGGGATGAGGTTACCAACGAAATACGAGAGTTAATCAAGAATTTTTTGGCAGACGGTCAACCAGTAGTCTCTGAAAATGCCATAAAAATGGGTGAGCAACAGCTTGGTACCCAATTCGATCAGGGCACATTGGACGAGACTTCAAGGGAAATTGTCAATATTTTGGATGAATATGTAAAACCAGCAGTGGCAAGTGATGGAGGTAACATATTATTTCAATCCTATGAGCCGGAAAGTAAAACTGTCAATGTGATATTACAAGGTGCTTGCAGCGGCTGCCCTTCTTCTACGTATACATTGAGAAACGGCATTGAGACCATGCTAAAAAATATGCTCGGGAATAAAGTGGAAGAAGTAGTGGCAATTAATGGTTGATTTTGACCTCATTCGGGTAGATTTTATAAGCGATTGCTTACCTTTAAGGAAACTTTAAAATTAATAATTATGTCAGTACTAAAAGTCATTGAATTACTTGCAAATTCAACTGAAAGTTGGGACGATGCCGCTCAAAATGCGGTAGCCCAGGCCGCTAAATCGGTTAATAATATCCGTTCTGTTTATGTCAGCGAACAAAGTGCCACGGTTTCTGATGGTAAAATCGCTGATTACAGAGTTAACGTCCGAATTACTTTTGAAGTCCGTTAGATAAAATAGACTTCTCTCTGAAAAGCGCCAATGGGCGCTTTTTCTTTATAATTAGTTTTCCGATAAAGATGAAGTGGCTGCATATTTTAACGATCTCATTCTGTTCTGTGGCCATTTTTTCACAAAATCCCAAAACCATGACACATCGTTTCACAAACGAGCTGATCCACGAATCCAGTCCATATCTACTTCAACATGCCCATAATCCGGTGAATTGGTATGCCTGGAAGCCTGAAGTGCTCAAAAAAGCACGGGATGAAAACAAATTGTTGGTTATCAGCATTGGTTACGCGGCATGTCATTGGTGCCATGTGATGGAAAGGGAATGTTTTGAGGATGAAGAGGTGGCACAAACCATGAATAAGGACTTCATCAACATTAAGATAGATCGCGAAGAAAGGCCGGATATCGATCATATTTACATGGACGCACTACAAATGATGACCGGTCATGGCGGCTGGCCCTTAAATATTGTGGCCTTGCCAGAAGGCCGACCTTTTTGGGGAGCCACTTATGTCAAGAAAGATCAATGGATACGGGCTTTGGAACAGCTCGCCCAAATGTACCGTGAAAATCCACAAAAACTGGAGAACTACGCAAAGGATTTGGCCAATGGCTTACAACAGGTCAATCTTATTGAAAATGAACCTGCGACAGGCACCATGTCCATGGAAGAGCTCAGTGAGTTAGTTAAAAAGTGGTATCGGTACTTCGATACTAAAAAAGGTGGATATAATAGAGCTCCTAAGTTTATGATGCCCGGAAACCTCGACTTTCTCCTTCATTATGCCTGGTCTGCAAACGATGAAACTATTTTGAGCTACGTGGATCTCACACTGACCAAAATGGCATATGGAGGAATCTTTGATCATATAGGCGGTGGCTTTTCCAGGTATTCGGTAGATACTAAATGGCATGTTCCGCATTTTGAAAAAATGCTGTATGACAACGCTTTATTGACCAGCCTTTATGCCAAAGCCTACGGGATGAATAAGAATGAATTGTATGCAGAAGTGGTCAGGCGTACCATTGACTTCCTTACGGCAGAATTAATGAATAGTGAAGGCGGTTTCTACTCCTCCCTTGACGCAGATAGTACAAATAAAGAAGGTATTCTTGAGGAAGGGGCCTTTTACGTGTGGACTGAAGAAGAATTGAAAAGCATACTGGGCGAAAATTTTGAGCTGTTTAAAGACTATTACAATATTAATAGTTATGGCCACTGGGAGCACGGGAATTATGTTTTAATAAGGGACAATCCTGAAAGTGAAATTGCTGAAAAGTACAAGCTGAGTATCGATCAGTTTAGAAAAATTATAAAAGAAAGCCTGGGACTTTTGAAGGAGGAACGAAACCTGAGAGAAAGACCACGTCTGGATGATAAGATACTGTGTTCCTGGAATGGCCTTATGTTAAAAGGGCTTACAGATGCCTATCGCTTCCTTGGCGATGAGAAATATTTGGTTCTGGCTAAAAAGAATGCTGAATTCCTGGAAAAACATTTTGTCCAACAGACGAACGAGCTTTTCCACAACCACAAGGACGGGAAAAGTAGCATCCCGGGTTATTTGGAAGACTACGCCGCTCTAATTGATGGTTTTCTTGGTCTTTATGAAGTTACTTTTGATGAGAAATGGTTGTCTCTGGCAAGGAAACTCACAGATTACTGTTTTGACAACTTGTACGACGACTCGAGTCAGCTGTTTTATTTTACTTCAAAAAATAATGAATATATAATTCGGCGGACCCTGGAAACAGGAGATAATGTGATCCCGGCTTCCAATTCTATAATGTGTAAAAATTTGTTGAAGCTTTCTAAGTTTTATATGGATGCAAATTACGGAGATAAGATGGAAATGATGATCAGGCGTATGCAGGAAAAAATTATTGAACACCCTGAAAGTCATGCCAATTGGCTACATATCATCCTCTACGATAACCTCCCCTTTTACGAGGTGGCCATTGTTGGAAGCGAGTATATGGAAAGCAGTGCATTCTTACAGGAAAATTACCTGCCTAACAGTATCTTTGTAGGTGCTGAAAAGAACGGAGGGATCGAACTGCTTGAAAATAGATATAAGGACGGCAGTACACTCATTTACATTTGTGAAGGGGGAAGCTGTCGTCTTCCTTTGGAATCACCATCAGATGCTCTTGAACAACTGAGAAATAATGAATGAGACCCGATCAATTTAACTTAGGTTTACTCCGGATTCTTCAATAAATTTGGAAGGTTAATCAAATTCGATCCTATGGAGAAATTTACCAACTATCAAAAACACCTAGACAATGCCATAGACTGGTTCTGGAGCATTGTTCCGGATTTGGTCATGGCCTTAGTAATATTAGTACTGGGCCTTTGGATTATTGGGTTGATAACGCGTTTTATGCGGAGGTATTTCGAAGCAAAAGACTTTGATCCAACCTTAGAATCTTTTCTATATAGTCTGATAAGAGTAGGACTTAGATTGATACTTCTTGTACTTGTAATTACGCAACTGGGAGTAAAGACATCTTCGCTTGTTGCAGTATTAGCATCTGCAGGAATTGCCGTAGGGCTGGCGTTACAGGGTTCGCTTTCTAATTTTGCAGGTGGAATCCTTATTTTTCTCTTTAAACCATTTAAGATAGGAGATTTTATTTCGGCCCAGGGAGTAGATGGTTCTGTAAAAGAAATCACCATTTTTACAACCAAATTGACCACTTTTGGCAATCAGATAGCCATAATTCCCAATGGACCTCTATCGAACAATAATATCATAAATTACAATGCACAAGATACACGAAGAGATAAGGTAAATGTTGGGATCAGCTATAATTCAGATATAAAAGGTGCGAAGCAGATCTTATTGGATATTTGCGCCGAAAATGAAGATATTCTAAAAGATCCGGTTCCGGAAGTTTACGTCGATGCCTTAGCCGATAGCGCAGTGGTCCTCTCCTTGAGATTCTGGGCCCAAAATGACGTATTCTGGGCGGCCCATTTTCATACGCTGGAGACCTTAAAACAACGTTTTGACGAAGCTGGTATCATCATTCCATATCCCCAGATGGAAGTACATATGCCTAAATAAGAGCTGGAACTGTTCTCCTGGCATTTATTGTTCATCATTTAGGCCTGGCAATAATGAAATCTTTAAGGTAAAACGGTTCAAAATATGCAGTGTTTTCAAACTCTCCCGCCTTGTATTTTTCATAAGACAGTGCAGCCAATGTTCTGGCTGTAGGTATTATTTCCGCATTAAATTTTATATCGGGACTCTTTAAAACGTCCTTACATTTTTCTGCCCCACTGCCAATAAGATATAAGGCCTTGCCATTCATGAATTCCCGGAACGATTCTTCCTGTATGATCTCGGCCCAGGTTTTCTTCAACTCCTTGTGTTGATGGTCATAAACAGCAGCGTAAACTTCCATGCGCCTCGCATCCAGCAAGGGTAGAATATATCCGTCCTGGATGTCAATCGAACTAGCCATACTCCTTAGAGTGTCTACAGATATTAAGGGTATATCGAGGGCATAGCAGAGACCTTTGGCTGTTGAAACCCCTATTCTCAATCCTGTATAAGATCCCGGGCCTTTACTGACCGCCACAGCATCGAGTTGGTCTATAGTGAGACCGGCCTTCTCAAGACCTTGTTCAATAAACTTGTGCAATTGTTCGGAATGCGAATAAGAAGCACTGTTTTCCTCGATCAGGGCAAGTAGCTGCCCTTTTCTGGAAATACTTACCGAACAATTAGTAGTTGCCGTTTCAAGATTAAGAATAATGGCCATATCGGCCACAAATATAGCTTAGTTTAAGACAATTGGCAGACCGAAGTAAAACTCGAGGATCTTAATACGAAAGATATACTCATACTTCGTACGGATCACCCCCGCCGACGCGTCATCCCGCCTTGCCTGTGCCTGTCCGTAATCAAACGCATTCATCAGGCCCACATCGTAGCGTTCCCTGGCATATTCCAGTGAAGTTACCCGTGCCTCCAAGGTCTTCTGTGCCGCCTCATAGGCCTTACCAAAGCTCTGGACATCTACATAGGCCTGGTTGATGGTGGTTTCCAAATCCAGCTTATCCTGCTCGAACTGTACCCTTGCCTTCTCAAGAGATATCTTTGATCTTTTGATGCTGTTGCGCGTACTGTTCCCGTTAAA
>JBPCUI010000339.1:0-9829 GCA_051011235.1 Flavobacteriaceae bacterium | reverse complement strand
CTCACTGCCTTTGCCCTTTCGCGCTACCAGAACCTGGGCACCGGGGAACATTAGTGACTCCATACCCTGTTTCATAAGTGTGTCGACCATCTCTAATCGCCGAGAGTTCGTTCCACCCGTTTCTGGTAAACCATAGCCCAATCGATCCAGGGATGCGATCTGCAGCCCGGTATTCACCGGGAATTCGGTGTGAGCACTAACTGGTAAACGACCTTTTGCCGGAATTGCGCCGAAAAGAAGCTGCGCGGCTTTCTGCTGAGCCAGGACACTATTCTGATAACCAATTACCACCGCATCTACATCATTAAAATCAGGAATATCTAACAGTGTGTATGGTTTTGCAAACACAGTTAATATCAAGTTCGATGTACGTTGCCTTGCCATTTCGAGCAACCAAAGCAGGTCTTTTTGTGAAAATTTATAGGGTTTCCACGGACTGGAATTATCCTTATGAAATCCTACGATTACCAGGTTAAATTCACTGAGTTTTCTTTTTAAAGTACTTATATCCCTTGCCGCTACCTGTGTTACATTTGCATATCGGTTAAGCGATTCGAGGAAAGGATCTGAATCTGCATCGCCCATTTTAACATAGGCGATCTTCTTATTTTCTAAATTTTTAATCCCGATTAAATTGAATTCGTTCTTTACAACAGTTAGCGCCTGTTCTATAGCCCTTTCATAGACTACATTGTTCC
The DNA here is from genome assembly GCA_051011235.1 of Flavobacteriaceae bacterium. Taxonomy (GTDB): domain Bacteria; phylum Bacteroidota; class Bacteroidia; order Flavobacteriales; family Flavobacteriaceae; genus JAHEJJ01. The sequence goes on along the minus strand of JBPCUI010000339.1, from coordinate 9,131 downwards.
CAAGAGAGTTCAAATCGTTATAAACGTCCTTCGTATTTATCGGTTTGTAATTGTTGAGTCGGGCACGATATTTAAACGCCAGTATCTTCTTCACGGATGCAGCTAATCTTTCTTCCGTAATTATTCCACTGTAATAAGCCTTGGCAATTGTATTCTTTGCCACTACAAGGTCCTTGGGCATCAGCAATAAATCGTTTCCGGCAAGAAATGCTTTTAACTCAACATTGCCGCTCTCTTCATTTTGAGTTACCCCTTTCATGTTGAGCGCATCAGTAATTACCAGGCCATCGAAGCCCAACTCATCGATCAACAGGTTATTTACGATATTTCGCGATAAGGATGCAGGCAAAGTTGTATCCGGCTCGATTTGCGGGACACTCAAATGAGCCACCATCACACTGTTAACTCCTTCGCTGATCAGTTTTCTATATGGAAATAGCTCTACACTGTCTAGCCGACTCCTGTTGTAATCAATAACCGGCAATCCTTTGTGCGAGTCTGAAGCTGTATCCCCATGACCTGGGAAGTGCTTAGCAGCAGTCAGTATTCCCGCTCCCTGCAATCCTTTCATAAAGGCTACGCCCTTTTCTGCAACATTCTTTGGGTCTTCCCCGAAGGAGCGATTACCAATAATAGGATTCTGCGGGTTGATATTCACATCAATATCCGGCGCAAAATTGATATGCACACCCATCCGTTTAGCGTGCTTTCCAATCTGTTTACCAACGGCGGCGATTGTAGCACTGTCCTGAATTGCACCCAGCGTCAGATTCCATGGAAATGCATAGGTAGAATCCAGCCGCATGGAAAGTCCCCATTCTGCATCCATCCCGATTAACAAGGGAACTTTTGAATTAGATTGGAATTCATTGGTCAGGCGTGCCTGGCGGACTGGCCCGCCAACAGAAAAAATTACCCCTCCGATTGAGTGCTCTTTGATCAGGGACCTAATTTGATCCAATGCTGGCTGACCCTGATCTGACTGTGCGATGACCATAAATAGCTGGCCTATTTTCTCTTCTAGCGAAAGATCGCTATAGAGATTATTTACCCATTGTTTTTGGGCCAAACTGTCTTGGGTGGTATTGGGACCGAATTGCCCCCGCACGATCAAGGAAACAAAAAAAAATAAATAGATAAGTAAGTTTCTCCTCATATATTTATTCTGCTAAGGTACTAACTTAATACAAAAAGATTTATTGCAGCAGGCTGCAGTTAATCAGTAATCATGCGAATTTTATGCCAAACAGGGAGATTTCTGTTCCCACTGATACCTATTTTACGAACCGGCTATGCCAGCTTTCACCAGCCGGGACTTCCCAATGATCCCTGTATTCCTGAATATTAGCGACCAGGTTATTAAAGACCACCGTAGAAGTGGAGATTGCCCTGTCTTTTGCCATCTTTTTGAATTCGGATAATGGCTTATAGGCAATGTATTCGCCCTGCCTGTATGTCACGTTCATTTTATCCAGCAGATCCACGCCGTATTTTTTTTCCAAAGACTGAATGAAATGCACGGATGCATCGATAGAACAACCAGATGCGTCAGCATGAGATTGATCCAGTCCAATTACAATAAACCGTTTGTAGCGCAATTCATATCCGGCTTGTAAATTGCTGCCATGGGCCGTCCACTCCTCCACAAATCCGTCGAGCGCTATTTTAATATCTTCAAGTTCTTTTTCCGTTAAACTCCTGTTGGCCTGGTAGATCCAAATTCTTGAAGTTTCGGGTAATTGGTCAAATGAAATAAGCATTGTTCTATTATATACAATTAAGATCGGCTCTCGCTTCTAAAATAACTCACTGAATTAAGGCGTCAATTTCTACAGATTGGCTGCATTGGCTATTAATTCTGCCAGGTCTAGTACTTTGATATGCCCTTCGCGCTCTTTACTTTTTAGTCCGTCCATCATCATCGTGTTACAAAAAGGACAGGCTGCAGCTATAATCTCTGCACCGGTATCTAACGCCTGCTCCGTGCGTTCGATATTGACATCTTTATCTCCTTTCTCCGCTTCCTTGAACATTTGGGCTCCACCCGCGCCACAACAAAGCCCTCTCTTCCGGCAAGCTTTCATTTCCACTAACTCAGCATCGAGCCTGGTAATTAGTTCTCTAGGGGCTTCGTAAATCCCATTGGATCTTCCCAGGTAGCACGGATCGTGATATGTAATTCTCTTCCCGCTATAACTACCGCCTTCCAAAGTAAGAGTTCCATCGTCCAATAAGCTTTTCAAAAACTCTGTGTGATGCATTAATTCGTAATTCCCTCCTAAGCCGGGATATTCATTCTTTAAGGTGTTGAAACAATGAGGGCAGGTTGTAACAATTTTTTTAATACCGTAACCATTGAGGATTTCAATATTGGTCATAGCCTGCATTTGAAAAAGAAACTCATTCCCTGCCCGCTTGGCCGGATCTCCGGTACAACTTTCTTCCGTGCCCAAAACAGCAAAGCTTATACCACATTCTTGTAGAATTTTAACGAAGGCCTTGGTGATTTTTTTAGCTCTTTCGTCGAAACTACCGGCACAGCCGACCCAAAAGAGCACTTCGGGCTCTTTCCCTTCTGCAAAAAGCGAAGCCATGGTTCTGACCTTCTTATCTTCTATCATAATCCAAAGAAAATTTCAATTTCCATCCGATGCTTATAAAATCTGTTTTTTCCAGTCCCCAATGAACCATATTAGATCTCTTCTGTCCAATTGGCCCTGTCCATTTGATTAAAAGGCCAGGGTGCTCCATTATTTTCAATATTGGACATCATAATATTGAGCTCTTGCGGTGCGGCTGATTGCTCCATTACCAGATAGCGCCTCATGTCCATTATTATGCTCAATGGGTCAATGCTAACTGGGCAAGCCTCGGTGCACGCATTACACGATGTGCAGGCCCACAGTTCTTCTCTGCTTATGTAATCGTCCAGCAATTGTTTTCCATCTTCCTGAAATACGCCCTTGTTGACCGTCATATTCCGACCTACCTCCTCAAGGCGATCTCTAGTGTCCATCATAATCTTGCGTGGAGATAACATCTTTCCAGTCTGGTTGGCCGGACACTCACTGGTACATCTGCCACATTCTGTGCAGGTGTAGGAATTCAGAAGCTGTATCCATTTCAGGTCCATCACATCTGAGGCACCAAACTTGTCGGGCACTGCATTTTCGTTCGTTGGAACTGCGTAGGGATCAGCCGAGGGGTCCATCATGAGTCTAACCTCATCAGTAACAGACTCCAAATTATCGACCTGCCCTTTAGGATTCAGATTGCCATAAAAAGTATTTGGGAATGCCAGGATAATATGCAAATGTTTTGAATAATAGAGGTAGTTGAGAAAAAGTAAAATTCCCACAATGTGCAACCACCAGGCCCCTCTTTCAATTAGGATCAGGGTTTCAATACTGTATTCACCCATTGTACCTGAAAGTAGCTGGCTCACTGGAAACCAACCGGCTTTTGTATAATGGGCAGCGCCCAATTGTTGTAATTGGAAATCGGCCGCATTCATCGTCAGGAACAGTATCATCAAAACCAGTTCTATATAAAGGATAAGGTCTGCATCCCTTTTTGGCCATCCTTTCATTTCGGGTTTTATAAATCGAGTAAGCCTGATTGCGTTTCTGCGCAGCCAGAATACTACCACCGCGATGATTACTAACAGGGCCAGGACTTCAAATGAGGCAATTAGAACGTCATATACCTTACCCAGTGGTGCAAAGATGCGATGTGTTCCAAGGATACCGTCAATAATAATTTCAAGTACCTCAATATTAATAATGATAAATCCCAGGTAAACAATTATATGCAATAAACCGGCAATAGGGCGAACTACCATTTTAGACTGCCCCAGTGCAATCAGCGCCATATTTCGCCAACGCATGCCCTTATTATCACTCAGATCTGCTTCTCTGCCGATTCGGACATTCCTTATAATTCTTCTAATATTCCTGCTAAAAATTCCAATCCCGGCTACCAGGACAATTGTAAAGATGATATTGGGAATGTACTCCATTTATTGATCATCAATTTGTTTAGCCGGATCGTTCTCCGTTGGTACGTACTCCTTTTGCTTCTTACCAAATACTGAAACATTGACGTAGCGTTTTGGATTTAACCTGAAATCTTGCAGAAGTAATTCCAGTTCTTTAGACGCCAGGGTGAGATTTTCGTATAATTCTTTGTCGTTCACAAGTTTTCCCAAAGAACCTTCCTCACTATTGAGCTTAGCCAGGACCTCATTCAGGCTTTGAACAGATTCCTGAAGGTTTCTTATGGTACTGCTAAGACCTGCCTGAGAAAGAGAGTCCGAAATCCTGGCAAAGTTTCCGGTTAAAGTATTGATATTGGTTATGGAACTGTCTAAAGCATGTTTTTTATTTTCCAGCAGCGCATTTATGGTCGCAGTGCTCTGCTCAAAATTCTCTATAACCTTATTCAACCCAGCCACACTTTCGCGCAAGTTCTTTTTGGTCGGCTCATCGAAAACATCATTGAAATTCATCAGAAGTGAGTCGGCATTCGAGACTGCTCCTTCAATTTTGAATTGTAAAGGGGTGAGTTTTTGCTGGACTAATTCCGTTAAACCGGGTTTGATATTTGTTTTTAATGTGTCGCCAGATTGAGCCATACGAGCACCATCAAAAACGGGATTGATCTGTATCCCCTTACCACCGATAATACCGGTATCGTATAATTCTGCCAAACTGTTTTTCGAGAACTCAAAACTGTTGTCTACGGAGAATGTCACCAAAAGGTTTCCCGAGCTATCCTTGAAACGAATGTCATTGACCTTGCCAACATTGAATCCGTTAATGGAAACCTGTGTACCGGTCTGCAAACCTCCTACATGTTTGTAAACTGCGAAAAACTCTTTGCTGTTGTCAAAGATTGGTGTGGCCTTTAGAAAACTAAAGCCTAAAATGAATAACAGGAGTCCGCCAATAACGACAATCCCGGTTTTGAGTTCCCTGCTTAGTTTCAAAAGGATGATTTTTGGGTTCCGAACAAAATTAGAAATATTTTTCAGACAATGCTTATTCGGATCCGTATTTCATCGCCTCTTTCAAAGAGATACGGATTCCCTCTTTATAGGCCACGATAAACGATGTGGTATACCCTTTTAGATCGGCATTGGATTTTAGTAATTCCGCCTGCCCGTACGAGTGTGTACTCCCGTACATATAACGGTGCAAATTCTTGTAGGGCTCCCTGGAAAGAGTATTTAAACCTCTAAAATTTTCCGATCTAAGCGGAATTTCCTTAGAACTTGCCAATATCTGGATCTTGAAGGTAATACCGGCTTCAGCAAATTTACTCTCCACAGGTACGGATTTTTTGATATCCGCTGCTGACTTTTCCGGTTCTTCAGAAATTAATTCTGAACTTTTTTCGGTTTTCTTTTCACTTAATGACTCCGCCGGACTTTTGGTAATTTCTTTAGGATTTTCAACTGGAGCTATTATCCCGGATTCCTTTTTGGTCAACTCATCCGGAACCTGTGAAGTATTTAACTCTTTTTCAACAGCGCCCATCTCCGATTCAGTGAGGGGCTCTTCTGGCTGAGAGGCAGGATTATCTGCCAAAATTGGTTCAGATTCAATTGATTCCGTCAATTCTTTTTCCATTACTTCCTCTTTTTCCTCAACCGCAGGAACTTCCTCCTTTTTTATAACTTCTGGCAAAACGGTAACTACCTCCTCAGCTGCTTCAGGAGACGATTTTACTTCAGGTACGGCGGTAACTACATTTTCGCCCTCTTCCTCAAATGCGGTACTTTCGGACCATAGATTATTTTTATAAAGAACGATTGCTTCAGCAATGGCCTTCCCCATTTCGGATTGACCATCCCTGGAGTTCAAATAAGCTCCCTCATTCTTATTAGTCAAAAATCCGGTCTCCACCAGCACGCTTGGCATAAATGTCTGATGCAGAACGATAAATCCGGCTTGCTTCACCTTGCGATCCTTGCGCTTTAGATTAGAAGCAAAATTGTCCTGCATCATTTTTCCCAATAATATGCTCTGATCCAGAAATTCTTCCTGCATGATGGTAAGCCCGATAATGGATTCCGGTGAATTAATATCATAGGCCGCGTACCGGCTCTCATAATTATCCTCCAGATAAATCACAGAATTCTCCTTTTTTGCAATCTCGAAGTTTTGTTTATTGGCATGTAATCCTAAAACAAAAGTTCCCGCTCCGCTGGCATCGGAGCTATGTGAATCACAGTGTACAGAAACAAAAAGATCGGCCTTTGCCTTATTTGCTACTTCCCCCCTGACATATAGGTCCACAAACCGATCGTCTTTTCTTGTATACACTACCTCAATATTAGGATAGGACTCTAATGTCTTTCCGGCCGCCAGGACAATCCCCAGGGCAATATTCTTCTCCAGATAGCCATTACCCAGATTTCCAGGATCGTGACCTCCGTGTCCGGCATCCAGAACCACCACAAACTTTCCATTTACCCTATCAGGGGCGTTAGGGGGAACAAATGCTGAAAACAGGAGAAAAACAAGCGATATGCCAATTAAAAAAAAGGTAGGTACCTTCATCGGATCACAAGTATTTTCGGTGTTTTGCCATGGTTAAAATTATACTAATCCGCTACAAGCGGAACAAAAAATATATGTAAGTTTGACTTGCAAAACCAAGCCCTCCCTTTACAAAAATAGGATATATAGCTTTGCAATCAAATAAACATTCACTCCTTTTCCTATTGCTATTATTTATTGGCACCCTTGGAATTTCCGCTCAAGAGGACCTTATTCAACCACTTCCTATCGATGCTGAAAATGATTCAATCCCAGTAAATACGGTGCTTCCTGTTGCTGTACGCGATACTGTACTTACAGACAGTACGGAGACAGATTCACTGGCCGGCAGACCTTCTCTACTAGGTGGAAAGATCAGATATAAAGCAAAGGACTATGCGAGAATTAACCAAAAAGAGCAGAAAATCTACCTCTATAATGAAGCCGAAATCTACTACCTGGATACAGAATTGAAAGCCGGAATTATAATAATGGACTATGTTAAGAATGAAGTATACGCCGGTCGGATTAAAGATTCGCTGGGTAATTACACCCAGTTGCCCTATTTTAAACAAGGTGAAAATATAGTGATTCCAGACTCCATTCGATTCAATTATGATACCGAAAAAGCACTTATTTGGAACTCCAGAACAGAACAACAGGCAGATCTCGGAGCGCTTGGAGGTGATGCGATGAAAGTTTACGCTGAGCTAACCAAAAAAGAAAACGATTCTGTGTATTACCTCAGTGAAGGTAAATTAACTACTTCAAAAGACACGGTAGATCCAGATTATTATATCCGGGTCAGGAAAGCTAAATTCGTGCCCAAGAAAAAGGTCATAGCCGGCTTTAGCAATATTTATATCGCCGATGTTCCTACCCCTGTAGCCTTACCCTTTGCTTATTTCCCCCTGACTACCGGACGAACTGCCGGTATAATGATGCCAACGTTTGGAAACGACCCCAACAGGGGGTATTTCCTTCAGAATGGGGGCTATTACCTCCCCTTTAGCGAATACGCCGATCTAACAGTTACAGGAGACCTGTATACTAACGGGAGTTGGGGGTTCAGAGGCCAGTCCGTCTATGTTAAACGTTATAAATTCCGTGGCAACATAAATTTCAGGTTCGAGAATCAGATCACCAGCCAAAAAGGATTTGATGATTTTAGTAGAGGTACTATCTTCAACTTGCAGATGTCTCATAATCAGGATGCCAAGTCAAATCCGAATTCGCGTTTTTCCGCTTCTGTAAACATTGGGAGCAGCCAGTATTACCGGAACTCCCTCTTACAACAAAACTTGCCCAATACCCAGATCAACAATTTATCTTCTTCTATTTCTTACTCCAGGACGTTTCCGGCTTATCCTTCGGTCAATTTGAGCTTAACTGCGAGCCACAATCAGAATACAAACACAGAAGTTGTAGATCTTACCCTGCCTACACTACAGGCAAGTATGGAAAGGGTTTTCCCCTTAGCGAAAAAAGATGGTATAAAAAAAGGGGCTATCCAGAATATTAATTTTCAATACGATCTGAACGCACGGAATAGCATACGAACCACGACTGAGGAATTCGGTACAAGCCAGATGTTTGATAATGCCAAGGCCGGTGCACGTCACCGTATACCGTTAAGTACCAATTTTAAGGTTGCTAAATTTTTCAGTTTCAGTTTAGGAGGTACTTATGAAGACGTCTGGGCTTTTGAAACCTTCGACCAGCGCTTTGATTCAGCGACAGAAACCGTAGTAACCGATACTATTAGTGGTTTTGATCGCTATAACCAATACAATTTAGGAGCTAGTTTAGGTACCACAGTATATGGGACATTTAATTTTGGAGACGATAAAAAAATACAGGCTATCAGGCACATCATGAGGCCTTCGATATCTTATGGCTTTGCCCCTTCTTTTGAACAATATTACGATGAGTACGTCAATACAGTGACTGGCGATACTGTTCAATATAGCAGATTTCAAAATACAACCTACGGTGCACCAAGACTTGGGAGGTCCAACTCATTGAGCTTTAGCCTGGCCAATACACTGGAGGCTAAGGTACGCGACAGGGATTCCACTGCGACGGAAGCAAAAAAAATCTCACTTCTCAACAGTTTTAATATTAATACAGGTTACAATTTTGAAGCAGATTCCTTACAACTCAGCCCGTTAAACATCACAGGTGGTACCACCATTCTGGACCAAAAAATGAACATTAACTTTGGAGCCAGCCTGGATCCATACGCGCTGGACAATACCAACCGCCGGATCAATACTTTTAACATCAATAATGGCGGAAGCCTATTTCGGATGACCTCGGCACGGGCCAACATCAGTTACCGTCTGAGCAGCACTGATTTTCAGAGAGACAGAGAACGGGATGATGAAAAAGATGACCCGTATTCCGGAGGAAACTATGTGGCCTCAAGCGGGGGTCGCACGGACGATCTTTTCGGAAAAGCCGAAAACCTAAACAGGGATGCTTTTGACAATCGCGACTCAGATGATAGAGAGAATACCATTTACGGAACCAAAATTCCATGGAATGTGAGTTTGCAGTATGCCGTTACCTATAGCAATAGTACCAGGC
>JBPCUI010000338.1:0-3929 GCA_051011235.1 Flavobacteriaceae bacterium | reverse complement strand
ATCTAATACTTCCGGAAGGAGTGGACGTGCAAAGCATTATTGACAATTATCTGGAGGGAATAGGTGGTAAAGACCAGGTAATGGCCATAAAGTCATTAAAATTGGTTTATGAAGGTACAGCGCTGGGCACTACTGTTAAAAGGGAAGAGAAAACAACTTCAGATAAATATGCACAGACCACCTATATGAACAATACCGCAATGACAGGGGTCGTAGGAAAAGAAGGTGAAATTTATATGAAACAAGGCACTAATAAGGTGCCATTGCCTCCTGAAATGCAAAAAGAGCTGGCTTACGCAATCGGAGTGCTTCCAGAAATCGGTATCGCTGCCCATCAGAACGCTAAATTTATGGGGGTAGAAAAAGTAGATGGAAAAGATGCATATAAGATAGAAATACCCGGTGAAGTGGTGCGGGTTTCTTTTTTCTATGATGTTGAAACCGGATTAAAGGTTCAGGAAACTACCGTTATTACCATGAATGGCCAGACCCAAAACAGGAGCATTATTTTTAAGGACTATCAGGAATTTCAGGGGATAAAATTCCCTACGCTTAGAATTGGGAATTTGGGGACCGAAGTACTGGAGAGCAGGTTACTCGAAGCCACCGTTAATGGTGCCATGGAAGATTCTGATTTTGAATGATGTATATGAAATTAAAGACCCTGTAGTAATATTTAGTATTCACCACAGGGTCTGATGCTACCTGAGTAAAAAATTAGATCTTCCTGAGTCTGTTCTCACCCAGAACAACCCCCTTGTCTATCGATGGGTTGCCCTGATAATTTATCTCAGATTCACCATATGAGGTGACTTTCAATCTTTCGGAAACACTTACTCTAAATTCACTTTCACCATAAGCGGTAATCTTAGCCGACTTATTTGCCAATCCCAGTGCATTCACCTCACTCTCGCCATAGGCTTTATATCTTTGGTATTCTGCTTCCCCGCTTTCAATCTTCAAATAGCTTTGCCCGTACATAACTACTTTTAAATTTTCAACAACTGCAGATTTGATAAGAACATCCGATTCTCCATAGATAGTCATATCAAAGTTTTTTTGATCTATAGGACTTTCCAGGCGTATGTTTTCCTCTCCTCGTACGGAAAGCTTGTTAAGGTTTTTATACGTTACTGTTAAACTCAGCTGCGTGCCCCGGTAAAGTTGTTGATATTCTTTGTAATTATCGTGTTTTACCTTTTTGGATTTGGTATAACTTTTAGCTCCATCGAGGTATACTTTAAGCGTATTACCCTCTACGTTGATATTTATTTTTTCAAACGGGACATCAGAATTTTCGATGGTTACCATTTCGCGGTCTCCTTCTACAAAAGTGACCTCAATATGCGGGCTGATAATGACACTGTTAAAAGAGGCGACATCAATTTCTTTTTCCTGCGCAGAAATTGTAAATATCCCCAGCAGTAATGCTCCTCCAAATAAAATCGAGTTAATTATTTTTTTCATCATTTTGTTTTTTTATTTCCTATATCAGAAAGACCCTTATTCCAATATATTGTTACAGTTATCATGTAATTTATAATAATAATTCAATAATCTTTCTGCAAATCAGCTACTAGTCAACTATCCGGATCCAATTACTGTGCTAATTGCGTCAGTTAAATTTAGCAAGATTATCAGGCCACATGTTTCGTCTCTTATTCTTATTTTTATCACAAGCAATTGTGACAATATGAAATATAGAATTTTGATAACCGGTTTAGTTCTGAGCCTCTTTATTTTATCGTGTAAGGAGAAAAAAAAATCTGGCGAGGTGGATAGTACTACTTCAAAAATGGAAGAAGTTATGGCCATTCACGACGAGGTGATGCCTAAGATGAGTACTATCGGAAAATTAGTAGCCGACCTGAAACCCAAAGTAGATACTACGGCTACAGGTATTGAATATAAAAAGGCAATGAATGAGTTGCAGGATGCTCACAAGTCTATGATGGATTGGATGCAGGGATTTGGAAAAAGATTCGATTCTGATGAAATTCTTAATGGTAAAGCGCTTTCAGCCCAGAAAAAAGAATGGTTAATGGAAGAAGAAGAAAAAGTCAAGGCAATGCGCGATCAGGTGAATAGTAGCATTGAGAACGCAGAACGACTTCTTCAAAATCCTGACTGAAGTGAAAATATAAATATTGTTTACATGGTCTCTTAAAACGGCAATTTCGAGAGATCCACATTCCCACCGCTCAATACAATTCCAACAGAACTGTCACTGTAATCATTTTTTTCTCTCAGTAATGCGGCCAGGGCTACTGCGCTGGAAGGTTCAACCACAATCTTCATACGCTCCCAAATAAGTTTCATGGCCCCGACTATTTCTAACTCCTCTACCCGGATAATACGCTCTACTAAATTTACAATTATTGGAAAGGTCTGATCGCCAAGTACGGTTTTAAGACCATCCGCAATAGTATTGGTAGTGGCATTTGATTCTATTTTCCCGCTGTGAAAAGATCTAAAAGCGTCATCAACCTCGAAAGGTTCCGCGCCAATAACTTTGGTGTCCTTCCCAAAATACTTAGCCGCAAGCGCAGTTCCTGCAATTAATCCTCCACCACCAATGGGAACAAAGATATAGTCAAGATTTGGATGCTCTTCCAATAATTCAATGGTTGCTGTGCCCTGACCGAGGATCACATTCCTGTCATTAGAGGGATGTAAAAAAGTGGCTCCTTTCTCTGAAACTACTTCAGCTGCCGTTTTTTCCCTGGCTTTTAAAGTCGGTTCACATTCTATTATCAGGCCATTGTAATTCTTAACCGCGGCTTTTTTTACATCCGGTGCATCTGAGGGCATTACTATGTAGGCCTTGACCCCTAGCGTCTGAGCGGCCAGAGCAATCGCCTGTGCAAAATTTCCGGAAGAATGGGTAACCACCCCTAATGCCCTTTTTTCGGGAGGAAGCATTAGAATTGCATGGGTAGCGCCTCTCATTTTGTAAGCACCCATACGTTGAAAATTTTCACATTTAAACCGTACTGTTGCCCCAGCCTGTTCGTCGATCAATCTGGATGAAAGAATCGGTGTTCGGTGAATATGAGGTTTTACAAGCTTGTAACAGTCTATTAGATCTTGTTTTTGATAGCCTTTAAAATCAAATGATTTTGTCATAGTTCATATTCCGATACCGGGTAGCCAGACTAGTTTGCCTATCTCCACCTGAGCGATTCCATAATATCCCGCATGTCTTTCTGTAAATAAACAGCTGCTGGATAAATAGAATCGTAATTTGGTTTTGCATAGAAATACAAAGAGCCGGTAACAAAGTGATCAATACTGTCTGTTACATAAAATTGTGCCTGTGAAGCTGCATTGCCCATAACTTCATAATACATACCATATGCGCGGTCCTGTTCATTGACAAAGGGTTGTTCTACAATATTATCTGCCTTGACCACATGTTCGTAGGAAAGTTTCTGCGCGTCGGTTAACAGACGCTCCAGATTGTTACTTACCCGCTTATAGGTTATAAAGATAGTTCCCTTCATTTGTGGGTAGTTTAATGTTAGAGAAGAATCATCCCCGTATTCAACCTGCGCCAAGCTGTTTAACTGGAATTCAAAATTCTCTGATTTGAATTTCACTTCATCCCCGGCATCATATTCCAAACGAAGTGCCGCCTTTGGCTTCGGGAGTACTTCTTCTTTACAGGAAATAAGAATAAGACCTGTAAGGAACCAGATAAAGGGATAGCTAAGACGCATGGGGCAAGGTTACTTTAATTTGTTTAAGTCTTTTCTTATCGAGGCTCTCAACCAAAAACTCATAATTCTTAAACCGGATTGTCTCCCCTCGCCTCGGGAATCCACCGGCGATTTCCAGGACAAAACCGGCAATCGTTTCAGATTCACCTTTTTGTTCCTCAAAATCATCTTCATCCTCAATTTTGACCACTCTGTAAAAATCTTTCAGGG
>JBPCUI010000337.1:0-10123 GCA_051011235.1 Flavobacteriaceae bacterium | reverse complement strand
TCCTCAGGTACATCGGCAAGGCTTACAATTGACAAGGGAGCGCCTTATTCCTGGAATGTTGTATCCAGGAATTCAGAGACGGAATCAACACCTTCGAGTGCTACATGGCAGTTTTACAATGCAGGATCTCAAACTTCCTATGCGCCCTTCCCCGCTGCAATTGAGGCTCCTACTTCAGGGGAAAATGTTCCTATAGACAACAATGATCAAGTGTCCTTATCCTGGTCAGGTTCGGATGTGGAGAATGATATCAGTGGATACGATGTTTATCACGGTAATGTTGATCCTCCGACCGAGCTTGCAGGTTCTACTATTGTTGGCACTACTCAATTAAATGTCAGTGTTGCACCTGGAGCATATTACTGGAGGGTGGTCACTAAAGACGGCCAGGGAAATACATCAGATTCCGGTGTCTATTCTTATCGTGCCTTTTAAGTGCCGTTAAACTCGTTCATCGTTTGTTTCGGGCCGGCAAGTACAAATGAGAGAACCAATGCGGCTGAATGACCGAGTCGTTCATCCAGTGCTTCATTTTCTTCATTTAGCCATGGACTCAGAACGTAATTTACCTGACCACCTTTATTAAAATCCGAACCAACTCCAAATCTAAATCGATGGAATTGATTGGTCCCGAGAATTTCCTGAATATCCTTTAATCCGTTATGTCCGCCATCACTACCTTTTGACTTTAAACGCAGGTTACCAAATGGTAAGTTGATATCGTCTGTGATAACCAATAGATTTTCCAGTGAGATCTTTTCCTTTTCCATCCAATAGCGGATAGCCTTCCCGCTTCTATTCATATAGGTGGATGGTTTCAGGCAGAGGACACTTCTTCCTTTGATCTTAAATGTGCCAACATCTCCCAGACGTGCAGGTTCAAAATTGAATTCCTTTTTCTGAGCCAGGGCATTGAGTATCTGGAAACCGACATTGTGGCGTGTTCCGGCGTATTCATCACCTATATTGCCCAAACCGGCGACAAGGTATTTTTTCATGGGTTCGATTTCTCCGAGAATGGAAGACTTTTTTCCAAAAATTAATTCAATCAGTGTACGCATAGTAACGCCCCAAAAATACAAAAGCATCCTGATTCTGCAGGATGCTTTTGCAAGTTGATATAATAAGACCGGTTATCCTTCTGCCGGTGCTTCACCTCCCTGGGGGGCAGCACCACCTTCAGCAGCCGGAGTAGCTTCACCACCTTCTGTAGCAGCTTCTTCTCCTTCTGCAAGTTCTCCTTCTTCACCTTCTTCCTCTTCCTCTTCAACAACAATAGCAGCACGGGCAGTTTTCACTTGCACCACAACAGTTGTTTCAGGGTGAAGAATGGTAAATTCATCACTTAACAACGATTCAACAGTAATATTGTCGCCGATCATCAGTTCTGAAATATCAATTTTGAAGAAATCCGGTAAATCATCGGGCAGTGCCTTGATAGTAAGCGTACGCTTACGGAAAAGCAGACGCCCCCCATTACGTACTCCAGGTGAATTACCTTCGAGACGAACCGGGATTTCCATTGTTACAGCTTTATCTTCAAAGAGCTGGTAAAAATCGATGTGTATAATCTTGTCTGTAACAGGATGAAATTGGATATCCTGCATTACGGCTTTTACTTTAGTTCCACTTTCCAAATCAACTACCACAGTATGGGCGTTGGGGGTGTACACTAAGTTTCTAAACGCGAGTTCTTCCGCTGAAAAGTGTAATGGTTTATCCCCTCCGTATACCACGCAAGGAACCTTTCCAGCATTACGTAGGGCCTTCGTTGCCTTCTTGCCCACGCTTTCTCTTTCTGATCCTTTGATTGTAATTGACTTCATTATTTATATAAATGTTACATTAAAAATTTAGAAGATATTGAGGTGTTGTTATGAACCCTGTGCATTACATCTGCAAACAATTCGGCACAACCCAGCACCTTGATTTTTTCAGATTCCCGGCTCAAGGGGATAGTATCTGTAATAATTAATTCTTTAAGCTGTGATTTATCAACTTTCTCAAATGCATCACCAGACATCAGTGCATGTGTCGCCATCGCCCTTACACTAAGTGCTCCCCTTTCCATCATCAGATCGGCGGCTTTGGCGAGGGTGCCTGCGGTATCTACAAGGTCGTCAACCAAGACCACATTCTTGCCACTCACGTCTCCGATAAGTTCCATATGTGATATAACATTTGCCTTGGCACGTTGTTTATAGCAGATCACAACATCCGATTTTAGAGCCTTGGAATACGCATAAGCGCGTTTGGATCCGCCCATATCCGGAGAGGCAATGGTGAGGTCGCTGAGGTTGAGGTCCCTTAAATAGGGGAGGAAAAGAGTAGATGCAAAAAGATGATCAACTGGCTTTTCAAAAAACCCCTGGATCTGGTCGGCGTGCAGGTCCATCGTAATTATTCTGGTAGCACCGGCCACTTCCAGCATTTTGGCAATAAGTTTGGCAGCGATGGGTACTCTGGGTTTATCTTTCCGATCCTGTCTCGCCCATCCAAAATACGGGATCACCGCAGTAATATGGCGCGCAGAAGCTCTTTTTGCCGCATCGAGCATAAGCAGCATTTCCATGAGGTTCTCCGAACTCGGATTGGTGGAACCGATTATGAAAATACGAGATCCGCGTATGGATTCTTCATACGACGGTTGAAATTCTCCGTCACTATAGCGAGAGAAATGGATACTACCCATTTCAGTACCGTAGTGTTCGGCAATTTTCTTTCCCAGCTCCGTGCTTTGAGAGCAGGCAAATATTTTTGGTTCGGGAACTTGATATGGCATGCTTAGTTTCTTGTGAGCGAGTTTCTTAAATCTCTTTCTTTTTAAGCGGTGCAAATTTAAACATTTATTTGGCTTGCGAAAGGATAATTCCGGTTTTTAATTTTGGAAATAGCAAGTATTTATTAGCTTTGCAGTCCCTTTAGCCTCGGTGGCGGAATTGGTAGACGCGCTGGATTCAAAATCCAGTGGTAGCAATACCGTGTGGGTTCGATTCCCACCCGAGGTACATTAAAATCCATCTTTTTCGGGATGGATTTTTTTTATTACAGCAATGTGGGTTCCCCCGATAGCTATCGGGGCCCACCCGAGGTACATTAAAATCCATCTTTTTCGGGATGGATTTCTTTTATTACAGCAATGTGGGTTCCCCCGTTAGCTCCATTATTTAAATAAGGTACTGCGATTTCTATTATAGTTTTATAAATTTCAAATTATTGTGGTCAGATATCAATAATCACTTATTAAACTAAAGCCCCCGCTGGTCAGGTACTGGTCCTCGGGTTTGAGCTTAGTTTCAGTGCCAATGGCGATAAATCCCGATTCCTTTTCATAAACATTGACACTCATTGGTTCAAAGACATAGTTGCCTCCTGCTTCATTTAAAAGTTTCAGGACAAAATATTGATTTCCGGCCTCAACAACGGAGCTTTCTGGCAGCGCTTGCCTTTTAATGGAGTCCGTGATGATCTCTGCGTTGACAAACATACCTTTCAGAAAATTAAAACTGGAGGTATTTTCTATATGACCGTGAACGAGTATTCTTCTGTTCTCATCAATGGATGAACCAAGCCGATGTACCTCTCCCTTAAACTGTTCGTTTGAAACTTCCGGAATACTAAAAATTATAGGCTGACCTTCCTTTAAGTTGGCGATGTCTTTTTCGAAGACCAATAGTTCAAGGTGGATATGCTCAGTATTTATGATCTCCATGATCTCTGTCGCCGGTGATATAAAGGCTCCTTTGGTAATGTTCATTTTACTAATACTTCCGTCAATGGGTGCGTAAATCCTGCTCAGAGATGTAAGATGCCCAGCTTCAAGCTCTTCAGTAGCAATATGCAACATTCGCAATTGCTGACCCAAGCCCAGGAGAGTTGCCTGGGCGGTTTTAAAGTCGGATTCGGCTTTGAGTAAATTCTTCTGGGAAGTTATATTCTCCTCGTATAATTTTTGATGTCGTGAGAATTCGGCTTCTAAATATCTGATCTGTGCTTTTACTTCGAGATAGTTTTGCTGAAGTTGTACAAATTCCGGATTTTCAAGAGTGACAAGAGCCTGACCCTTTCTTACCTTGTCTCCAACAAGGAGATTGGTATGCTTCACGTAACCTCCAACAGGCATTGTCACCACCGCCTTGTTTTGCGGTGGCACATCAATTGTACCCGTAACCTGAATTTTTTCCCTGAAAACTAATTCGCTAAACCGGCCCAATTGCATCTGATTTTCTTTGAATTGGGACGAAGTAATTCGGATGAGCTCCTTTTCCGCTGATCCTTCGCCAACCGTTGGAGTATTCTGTTTTTCGGTTCTTCCACAGGATGCATATAAGAGGAGTATAAAAACGATCAGTGATTTGAATAAATATTCAGACATGGCGGTTCAGTTTATTGGGTTAAATAATTGAGTGTTAATACAGTCTCATTGTACTTGCTGAGCTGTTCCAGATATTCCAGGCGTATACTATAGGCGTTCTCCAGGCTTTGTATATATTGGAAAAAATCTATCTCCCCGTTCCTGTAGCCGGCCTCCGCAGTTTTTAAAATTTCATCCGACAACGGATTCCCCTCATCGAGGTAATATGCAAGTGCTTTCTGGTTTTGCTCCAGCTGAGCAAGAAGCTGTTTATATCTGGTTTCCAATAGTATTTCAAAATTATTGCTTTCGGCTACCATAGCCTCGTAGGCCAAACCCGAAGCCTTAATCCGGGAACTTTGCCCATTGAATAGGAGTGGAATTTTCAACCCGATCTGGTAACCGTGCAAATTACCTGCCAATACGTCGTTTGATCCCTGAAAATATTCCAGGTTTATATCGGGCAACAGCCGTTGTTTTTCAAGTTGGTATTCGGCTTCGGTTATGAGTACTCTGTTCCGATACGACTGGAGTTCCGTCGCCTTGAAAAGCCCAAGGAATTGAGGCTCGAGCATATTTACAGCTCCTTCTCTTATGATAAGAGTGTCTTCGGACTGAACAAGTTGCGCCAACTGATTATACGCAAGCTTCCGGCCCATTTTAAACTGATCCAGCTGAAGCTTTATTTGTTTTTGTTTTGAAAGGGCTGTAATTTTTTCCAGGTAATTGGTCTCACCCAATTCGAAACGCCTGGCTGCAGCACTGGCGAATTGGCGGTACAGACTGTCGAGCCGTGTATAGATAATTACTTTTTCTCGGCTAATTTGATATGAAATATGGGCCGAGGAAAGTACTTTTAATAAGTTCTTCCTTTTGATATTGAATTGATTCTGTTCCAGCTCAGTATATGATTTCTGCACCCGATGTTGGATTCCATAAACGGTGGGAAATAAGAATTCCTGTTTAATTCCGAAAACATTTAGAGCATCACCATTTACCGCGATGTTGTTTTCATCATAGCCAAAGTAGAATTCTGTTTTACCAAAGTCGAATGCAGTACCTTCGAGAGCATTGGACTGTTCCAGCATCAGTGATGCAGATCTCAATTCACTATTATTCTCAAGGGCTAGGGTCATGAGTTCTTCCAGTCCCAATTGTTCCTGGGCAGAGATCCCGCCTGAAACTGATAGGAAAACTAAAACTATCATTCCCTTAAAGTGTTTCTTCAACCTGAATTTCCCGGAAGACCCCTGCTGATTTAAGAGAGCGTAGAGTACCGGTAAAACAACGAGTGTTAGCAGGGTGGCGGTTATGAGACCTCCTATCACTACAGTGGCTAAAGGTCTTTGAACTTCGGCTCCCGCGCTTGTGGAAACAGCCATAGGCAAGAAACCCAAAGCGGCTGCCGAAGCTGTCAATAAGACCGCCCTGAGACGGTCGCTGGTACCCTGAACAATAAATGATTTCATGGATTCGAATTCTTGTTTTTTCAATTCTTTAAAATGTTCGATAAGGACAATACCGTTAAGAACGGCAATCCCAAAAAGAGCAATGAAACCTATACCTGCAGAAATGCTGAACGGCATCGATCT
Source organism: Flavobacteriaceae bacterium (assembly GCA_051011235.1). GTDB lineage: Bacteria > Bacteroidota > Bacteroidia > Flavobacteriales > Flavobacteriaceae > JAHEJJ01. Next base: position 4,177 of record JBPCUI010000337.1, on the reverse strand, counting down.
GACCCAGAGAAGGAAAACACCTCCAACCGCCGCCAGAGGAATGGCCGTAAAGATCATCAACACTTCTTTAACCGACCTGAATGCAAAATATAGCAATACGAATATTAGGAAAAGGGCGAGAGGTACGGCCAGGCGCAGGCGAGATTTAGCACTCTGAAGATTTTCAAATTGACCTCCGTAAGCAATGTTGTAGCCCGCCGGCAACTGTATCCTTTCTTCGATTAGTTCTTGAATTTCCTCCACAACTGATTCCAGGTCTCGATTTCTCACATTAATGCCAACCACGATGCGTCGTCGGGTATCATCCCTGGATATTTTTGCTGCGCCTTTCTCATAACTGATTTGGGCAAGTTCACCCAATGGTATTTTAACTCCTGAAGGGATATCGACATAGAGGTTTTCCAGGTTCTCAAGGTCCTGGCGGTGTTGTTGGTCAAGGCGCACCACCATATCAAAACGTTTCTCACCTTCATATACACTGCCCACTTTCTTTCCTGCAAATGCCATTGCGATCATATCGTTCAGATCTTTAATGTTCAGACCGTAACGGGCAATTTTAAATCGGTCGTACCTAATACTTAAGGTAGGCAGACCCTCCACTTTCTCAACGACAATATCAGCAGCCCCTGGAACACTTTTGACAACTTGCCTGATTTGGTTGCCGATCTCTGCAAGTACAACCAGGTTCTCGCCAAAGACCTTTATGGCTATATCGGCTCTCACACCCGTAATCAGCTCGTTGAACCGCATTTCAATAGGCTGTGTGAATTCCATCCCTTGTGTGGGTACCACCTTTAATGCTTCCTTGAATTTATCTGCCAGTTCATCTTTATTCCTGGCCGTTACCCATTGATTCTTTGGCGCCAGGCTGATTATGACATCACTTTCCTCCATTGACATTGGGTCTGTAGGAACTTCGGCAGCACCAATACGAGTCACCACCTGTTTTACTTCGGGAAATTCTCGGAGCAGAATCTTCTCCATTTGAGTAGTGATTTCTACGGTTTTGCTCAGCGAAGTCCCTGTTTTCAGAACCGGTTGGATCACAAAATCACCTTCATCTAATGTGGGTACAAATTCGCCTCCTATTCTAGAGAAGACAAAAACAGCCAGCAAAATCAGAAAGGCAGCGCTGCCAAGGACCCATTTTTTATGATCTAATGCCCAGTGCAGGAGTGGTTCGTATTGCTTTTTAATCCAGGAAATTAGGCGGATTGAAATATTTTTTCGACTCACTTTCTCTGGTTGCAGGAACAGAGCAGACATTACGGGGATATAAGTAAAACAGAGAAAGATGGCACCTATGAGTGCAAAGCCAAATGTCTGGGCCATAGGTTTGAACATTTTGCCTTCGATTCCGCTAAGCGATAGGATCGGTATAAATACTATTAGGATGATCAACTGGCCAAAAATGGCAGAGTTCATCATTTTGGTAGCCCCGTTCAGAGTCAGCTTGTCTCTATATGCTTGTTTTTCACCTTCATTTATCCCTTGATATTCCATTTGGTTCCTGGTCAGCTGAAAGGCGATGAATTCCACGATGATGACTGCCCCGTCTATGATGATCCCAAAATCTATCGCTCCAAGACTCATCAGATTCGCGTCCACATCAAAAAAGTACATCATAGTCAGAGCAAAGAGCAAACTGAGTGGGATCACCGAAGCAACCACGAGGCCAGAGCGAATATTCCCAAGGATGAGGAGTACTACAAATATTACAATCAGACATCCCAGAATGAGATTTTCTGTGACCGTTTGTGTGGTTTTGGCAATGAGTTCACTTCGATCCAGGAAGCCGTTTATATATACTCCTGCAGGAAGCGATTTTGAAATTTCAGCTACCCGTTCCTTGACTGCATCGATCACTTTCTTGGAATTTGCGTTCTTGAGCATCATGACTTGCCCTAAAACTTTTTCTCCTTCGCCATTCCCTGTAATCGCACCGAAACGTGTAGCACTACCAAACCCTACTTCAGCAATGTCCCCGATATAAACCGGCATTCCACCCCGATTGCTGACAACGATGTTTCGAATATCTTCCTCTGAACCAACAAGTCCTTCACCGCGGATAAAGTAAGCCTGGTTATCTTTTTCAATATAACCTCCACCTGCAACACTATTGTTGGTCTCAAGGGCCGAGAACACTTCAATCGCCGTAATGTTCATGGCATTTAGTTTTTCAGTATTGAGAGCAACTTCATATTGCTTTAGATGACCGCCCCAGGTATTAACTTCCACTACCCCGGGAATGCCCGATAATTGACGTTTAACAATCCAATCCTGGATCGTTCGGAGTTCCTGTGGTGTGTATCGGTCTTTGTACGCATCGTCAACATCAAGAATATACTGGTATATTTCTCCCAGTCCCGTGGTTATCGGGCCCATTTCGGGAGTCCCAAAACCCTCCGGGATATTATCTGATGCATTTTCCAGCTTTTCCGCAATCAACTGACGAGGCAGGTAGTTACCCATATTATCCTCGAATACAATAGTGACCACCGAAAGCCCGAATTTTGAAACAGAGCGGATCTCGACCACCCCGGGAAGATTGGCCATTTCCAATTCCACAGGATAGGTTATGAACTTTTCAATATCCTGAGCCGAAAGATTTCTGGAGGTAGTGATAACCTGGACCTGGTTGTTGGTAATATCTGGTACGGCACCTATGGAGATCCGGCTCAGGGAATAGAGCCCGAACCCTATCAGGAATACCACCATCAGGAGTATGATAAATTTGTTCTTTATACTAAACCGGATTATGTGCGTCAGCATAGTTGATATTCATTTAGAGAACATCGCGATCGATGGCCTTGTTAATCAACAGTATAAAATGTGGAGTTCACAATATTCCCCGCTGGGAATTTTAAGAAGTAATCTATATAAATTTCGGGGGTTGCAGTATCTCCCTTACCAATAATGAACTGTGCAATTTTTCGTAGAAGTAATTCTCATTTTTCAAGTCGGTCATCGGGCCGGAAGTTATAACCATAAAGCCCAATTCGATCAGAAAAGCAGTTTGCATCAATAATGGGGTGGTTTGCTGAAATGGAAGTTGTTGGTGATCTTGCTGTTCTTCCTGTTGCTCCTTGCTGTGTTTGGCCTTTTGATTTCCGTAGTGTTTATTAATAAAAGCGGCAAAGTTGTCACCGTATTTTTCTTTGTGGAATTTGGCGTGCTCCAATAAGCTGTCCATTTTCTCTAATTCTGCAGTATTGATACTGCTACCTTGAGCCAGGAGGATTACAGAAAGCCATATCGACACCAATTTCAGCATACTATAAAGATATTAATTTTAGGCCAGAAATGTGGGCGATTTAAAGTGATACATGTTACATCAGTAAGCGGGAATTATACCTGATTTGTCATGGAGCTGAAGAATAATCCGAAAAACTAATTTTCTCCGTTATGGAAATCGGGCATTGAGCAACCGGTGTTTGATAAGTTCTACCACTTTTTCTGCTTCCACCTCAATACAAATATTCACTTTGGGTCGGTTTAACCAATCAACATGAGCTTCACCTTCGGGGGAGGGAAGTGTTTTGCCACGGCCAGACCCCTCGGCAGTTTCTACGCGCAAGGCATGTGATACGGTTTTATAGAATTCTGGTCGCAGGAGGTAGGCAAATACCGAAGTGTCGTGTACCCAGGTTCCGTCCATTTTATTTACTTCTTTGTAAAAGTTGAGGTAAAACTCGTAAGCACCCAAGACCTGATTGCCAATTTTTGAATAGTTTGTGGTAAGCTGGGACACATCTGCGCGGGACAAAAATGTCTTTTGTGTCACATCCAGGCCTACCATGGTCATTGGCCAGTTTTGACCAAAGACAAAGTCGGCCGCCTCCGGATCGCTCAGTATATTGGCTTCGGATGCATGGGTGGCATTACCCGGACCAAAGGCACTTCCTCCCATAAATACGACCTCTTTTACCAGATTTGCGATGGCAGGTTCCATTTTTAATGCATCGGCCAGATTGGTCAGTGGGCCCAGCGCAGCCAAAATAACTTCATTTGGGTATAGCAATATTTGTTCAACTATAAATTTGCAGGCAGATTGCTTAATAGCTTTTAATTGGCTCGGCGGTGCATGCGTATTGCCTTGCCCATCTGCTCCATGAATATGTGGTACTCCTCCTTTAAATGGTCCTTGCCAGGGTTTTGCAGCACCCCTGGCTACCGG
>JBPCUI010000336.1:0-3656 GCA_051011235.1 Flavobacteriaceae bacterium | reverse complement strand
GGCTGATCACGGTCATTTTAGAGCTTGGAAAGGTATCGTAACTTATTCCCATTATTCGAATTTTGGTATCAAATAGTATTTTAGAAGTCATGAAAGTTAAAGACAGAACACATCGGTATATCGAATGGATCAGTCCGGATGACATGCACGCAGAAACAGTGCGATGGTTGTCCGAACTACGATTTGCCAGAGACGAGCAACTTTTTCTCAACAACCTGGTAAAACACTACACACTTCAGCTTGCAGATTCGGAACATTATGAAAAGAGCAAGGAAATTGTCGGGGCAATTCTCGATGCTGAGAACGAAGTGATAGGCCTGATGAAGAAGATCCAGGCACATGAGAATCAACTTGAAATTATGATCGATGATATCGATCAGCCAAAAATGGAACGCGCGTATAAAGAAGCACATAAAGACCTGATGACTTATATGCGGCGTTATTTAGAAGAGTACAGAGGGTTGAAAAAACGATTATTTGCCTTAATTTCGGATGTGATAAGAAAAGATAAACAAGGCCGATTGCTCAATTAATGGTTGTACGATGAAGAAAGCATTCTCTGTTTTACTGGTCCTCCTTCTCAGTTGTTCTTCTGCTCAACTGGTGAGTACGTGGAAAAATCCGGATATTGTAATTTTTGATGCCTACAAGGTACTTGTTGTGGGCATGACGCCCAATAAAGACGCCCGTGAGAACTTTGAGACCAAGATGAAACGCGAGTTCAGCAAGCGCGACATCGAAGCCGTGCGAAGTATTGACCTTTTTGATGTGGAATTTACTAACGCGGCCAGGACCGAAAAAGAACTGGACGAAGTGGAACAGTTGCTTTTAGACCGGGATTTCGATGCTATTCTCTTTACCAAGGTACTGGGATCTGAGAGCAAACAGAGTTTTAGACAACGCATGGCCGATCTGGATAGTTATTACGGAAAATTCAGTGATGATTACCTCAGCCATCAGGATATCTACTACGATGATGATTATTATGATCAGTATATGGTATACCATGCAGAAACATCTCTGTATTGTATATGTGAGGGGAAGGAACGCGAGCTTATCTGGAGAGGAGCCATAGATATTACAGACCCCATCGATCTGAAAAAAACAACCGATGATTATGTGAAGCTCGTGGTTTTGGCCATGGGTGAGCAAGACATCATCTTTCGCGAACCATTACCTGGTGAACAAACCAGCCCATAGTTAATTTACTGTGCCTGCAGATTCTTTATCCTCTCGAATTGTTCCGGAGAAATTTCAAAAATGCGATGTGCAACATACCACTGCACCGTATCGCCGAACGGTTTGGTTGCTAAAGGACCTGTGTAGTGATAATATCCTTCCATGTCTAAATTTGTCTTAATGACCATTGATTGTCCGCCTAACAGGATATTGAGTTCGGTCTCTTCTTTAGATTTTCCCATCTCCGAAGACAGTTTTAATATCTCGTCAATAAATTGATTTTCCTCACCTATCTTAAACAGCGTGGCGATAACCAGATACTCTTCAGATCCGATACCTTTGTCTATAGGTTGGGTAACCACGTGAAATTCCATCGGAAACTGTATACCTTCGATCAAATGATGTCCCGGTGTATGAAAATGAAGATGTCTGAACGCGTATTGTCGGCCCTTGACCATAAGGGAAGGCGTTGATTCAAAACTGATCTCCTCTTTCTTCCCCATTCTTTCTAACAGCTTCCCATCTTCGCCAGGGCGCAATTGAATCCTGTAACTTACAGTGTCTCCGGAAACTGGTAATATATTGATTGGTGGCAAGATGAGTCCGTGTTCCATACCTTGCAGCACAAGGGGTTCCATATAGGGTGTCTGTGAAGCAGCTTCATTTGTTTTACCCACTTCTTTGCATGCACAAAGCATAAGAAGGGCGATCAAAAAAACAGATAGCACAAACCGGATCATGATTATTATTTATTGCCTTTGATACCTACCAGTACGATCAGTACAAGTTAAAATTACGATTTAATATCCAGCGGCCTAAATTATCTGATTGGATTTAGCGGAGTGGGAAGTGGATTTAGTTCAATCTGCCTTTAGTGCGTAAAAAATATCTTATCTTTAAGAGTCCACCTAAATAGGAAATTAGTATTTCCTCCAGGGTATTAATCAGACTATCATTTGCCATGGGTAAAATCAGAAAAGAAGACATTAAACAGGAAGTATTTGACCTCTATGACGATTATGCACACAGCAGGATCAGCCGAAGGGTATTTTTGGATAAATTATCGATATATGCGGTAGGTGGGTTAACCACCGCTTCACTGCTGAGCTTTATCCTGCCAAACTATAAGGAGAATCTGCAACTACAACAAGATGACCCAAGGATTAAGACAGAGTATATTACCTATAAATCTCCTGAAGGTGGAGGTGAGATTAAGGCTTTACTTTCCAGACCGGCCGATACAAACGAGGATCTGCCGGGCATTGTGGTGGTTCATGAGAACAGGGGTTTAAATCCCCATATTGAGGATGTAGGCCGCCGTGCCGCCCTTGCCGGATTTATTTCACTGGCGCCTGATGCTTTAACGCCGCTTGGCGGATATCCTGGCAACGATGATGAAGGCCGTACGCTTCAAAAGCAGCGCGATAGATATAAGATGCTGGAAGACTTTATCGCGGCATTCGAATATCTAAAAAATCATTCCGGATGTACGGGCAAAGTTGGAGTAGTGGGCTTTTGTTTCGGAGGATGGATCTCTAACATGATGGCCGCCAAAGTACCGGATCTGGCAGCGGCAGTTCCATTTTATGGTGGCCAGGCACCGCTTGAATTGGTTCCGGATATACAGGCTCCGCTGCTGCTTCAATATGCCGAGCTAGACAAGCGTGTGAATGAGGGCTGGCCAGCATATGAAACAGCTCTAAAGAAAAATAATAAGGACTTCCGGGCCTTTATTTACCCTGGTACCAATCACGGATTTCACAATGATTCCACACCTCGTTATGATAAAGAAGCAGCAGTATTAGCATGGCAGCGCACAATTGAATTTTTTAACGAAAAATTAAATTAGAAAGAGGATGATTCCAAGATTGACATGCAGGTATCTTTGCCTTCTCCTTCTTTTCTCAACCTCAGTGAATTCAGTTTGGGCTCAGGGAGACGAACTGGATAGCAAGGTGAAAACTTTTCTGGATGATCACAAGGAGCAGTGGCAGGATATGAATGTCCCGGAGTCCGACGGAAAGTTGCTATATGACATTATTATAAAAAATGGATATACCAAAGCACTGGAAATTGGCACCTCTACAGGACATTCGTCTATATGGATCGCCTGGGCAATGAGTAAAACAGGAGGTAAATTGATCACTATTGAGATCGACGAGTCTCGTTATAATAAGGCGGTATCTAACTTTGAGGAAGCAGGGCTTTCTGCTTATATAGATGCCCGTTTGGCTAATGCTCACGACCTTGTAAAGGAATTGGAAGGGCCTTTTGATTTTGTATTCAGCGATGCGGATAAAGCCTGGTACACCGATTATTTTAAAGACCTGGATCCCAAATTGGAGGCCGGCGGCTGTTATACGGCCCATAATGTAAGGCCACCCGGTAGAAAAGGTATGTCTGGCACACAGGAATACCTGGAATATGTGATGAATCAGGAACAGTATATTACTACAGTAAACAGTTCAGGAGGCGGA
>JBPCUI010000335.1:0-3794 GCA_051011235.1 Flavobacteriaceae bacterium | reverse complement strand
GATCTACACCTTCCAGGTTAATATGGTCCAGGGCCTGGTAGATCATCTGAGCTTCAATATGGCACATGCCGCCAGTAACGATCTGTAAAGCCTCTATACCTACTTCCTTTAACCTCACAGCGTCGCGATCGGTTTCCGGGTCGCCAACCAAAACAGATATTTTAATCTTGTCCTTCAATCGCCGGCCCGTTTCCTGCAACAGAGTTGTTTTCCCACTCCCGGGAGAAGAACACAAATTGATCACTAAGGGATCCGGGATCCTTTCTTTTATCGCTTTGGCAACAAAATCATTCGCTTTTAACAGATTGAGGTTTGTATGCTCACTCTGGATCGATCCTACCGGCATTTCATTGCTTTTTGGTTTGTTTGTCATTTCCTATGATTTTTAAATGCTACTTTGCTAATTCTCAATTCATCCCCTTGTACTATTTCCTTGGAAGGTTCACCACAATCGCAGACGAACTTGTGCCGTACTACTGCGAAGTCTTTATCACAATGTGCGCAATGGGCTATAATTGGCAATTGCTTCACTTTCAGCTCTACATTGGCCAATTTGGGTTCATCCATGATCAGTGCTTCATAAGCGTTTTGGATCAGAATGGGTTGCACGTTGCTTAATAGTCCGGCTTCAATTTCCACAGAGACAATAGAATACATCCTGTCTTCATAATTGTCTTCCAGAGTTTGGACGATATTTTTAATGATGGCTACTTCGTGCATTATACCTTTCAAATATTAATGTTCCATGATGTTTAAGCCCTACCTGGTTGTTTTAAGCAGTTTCTCTTCCTTTTTTTTACGTTGAATTACTTTGACCTTTGCTTCTTTCCTCTCTTCCATCATTTCATTGGTGGCTGCTTCTTTCTTTTTGAAGTTGATATAGCTTCTGCACATATCCCCTATGTTCGTGAGCCATTTATACATCGCATCACCACTTGTCCCAAGGGCCCTCAGCATAATTGCTTTGTCATTACATAGTGTAAAACCGTACTTCAGATCCGTGAACTGTTCCTTGAACATCTCATCCATTTCATTTTTTATTTCAGTGGCATATTCAGATACTACAATTAAGGTCGCCTGATGTGAAAATCCTTCGAAGAAGAACATGTCTTCCAGGTTCTGCTTTGCTGGATCCAAGAGCTGATTATCGTACAATATCAATTTCTTGTCGTAGTGAATTTTCGATCGGCTGTGAATCCTGGTGAATTCAAACTTTTCATCAGAATGAATACGTCCACCACTGATGATATCGGCCAGTAGCAGATGACCAGAAGCTTCTACATGTGCTTCATTAAATATGTCGAATATTGATTCCTTAAACGGTATGGCAGGGTGGGGAATGTATTGAAAAATGGCATCTTTCTCTACAGATATCTTCATATGTTGCGAGGCTCCTTTCTTCATCGGATGCAACTTGTTATAGGATTGACTAAAGAGCAGCATTTCACTGCCCTCCTTGCAATCGACAGAAATGTCCAAAAAATCGCCGTCCATAATCCCCGGCGAAGCACACATCATCATCAATTCCAAATGATTGCTGAGTAGTTTAGATCCGTAGTGAACTACCTTGTATGGAATATCGAAAAGACCGTCTTCCAGCAAGGTCTTCTCACCTTCGCTTACGCAACTGATCTTTATTACAGAGTGTATTGAATTGTCCTTGTTTATCATTATTCCTCGAGTAAAGCATATTTTTTTATCCAGCCGATGATGTCATCCAGGCCTTCAAGCGTCTTCAGGTTAGATTTTAAATAAGGCTTCTCGCCCCTCATTTTCCTCGTATCGCTTTCCATTACATCCAGACTTGCCCCCACATAAGGTGCCAGGTCTATTTTATTAATAAGCAAGAGGTCAGAACGCGTGATGCCTGGACCACCTTTTCTGGGAATTTTTTCTCCCTCTGATACGTCAATTACAAAAATCGTAACATCGGCCAGGTCCGGACTGAAAGTAGCAGACAGATTATCTCCACCGCTCTCAATAAAGACTAATTCCGTATCGGGATGTAGTTTAACCAGATCTTCCACAGCTTCGATATTCATTGAGGCATCTTCGCGTATAGCTGTATGAGGGCACCCACCTGTTTCCACACCGGCTATCCTGTCCTTGGGCAATTTGGAGTTCTTAATCAAGTATTCAGCATCTTCTTTGGTATAAATGTCATTGGTGACCACACAGATGCTGTAATCATCGCTCATGACCCTGGTCAGCGCCTCAATTAAAGCTGTTTTACCAGATCCTACCGGGCCTGCAACTCCTATTTTTACGTAGTTCTCCATATAGCTTTTATGATATATATATTCTGCTGTACTGTTTTTCGTGCTGCATGCATTTAATCTCCTGTCCGATACAACACAATCCCATTTTGTCTTCTGGCATTCTGTTTTGTTTTTTTACCAAATCGGCTACTGTATCCTGGAGATCGTGCAAAATCTTTTGGGCATAGGTTTGACTAATAGGCACCATTTTCGCACAATTGGTTACAATGCCATTGATAGAATTATAGTAAAAGGCCGTTAGGGTATTTGTTCTTGAAATCCCTGATTCCTTCGCGTACAATCCAAAAGCAATCGAGTAATGGCCAAATAGGGTGTTCTTTTGAATAGCATTGAGATATTTCTTACAAAGTGGTTTTTTGTCCAATTCAAGAGTTAGCTTAAGAAAACGGATGCCCAGTTTTTTACTGGCACTGCTAATTTCTGATGGCGCCTTTAAGGCGGTTACCATCTCATCCAATTCTCTCAACTGTTTCCATGCATCTTTTTCATCAGCAAAGTGCCAGGCTTTGTTCAGAAAGGCGGCATCATTATAGAATATGTTGTGCGTCAGCATCAATTCTGTATACTTCGCTGCGCTTTCATTGTCCGAGACAATATCATCGTTTACATAAGACTCCAGTCCGTAGGATTGAGTAAAACTCCCGATCGGGAACATAGAATCATTGATCTGAAGTAGCGTAAACAGCTTGCTCATTAGATTTTATTTCTGAAAAAATTCTTATTGTTTAGCCTTAATACATGTGTTTTCAATAGTTGCCGTTCTTCAATGGTGGCCTCGTATCCTGCTCTTTGCAGGAGGGCGAACATTGGTGCCTCATAAGCTACACATAGATTGTTGCTATCATCGATGTATATCGGGATGTGCTGATTTCCTATTTCAAAACATATAATACCCATCTCCCTCATATTTTTTGGCTTGATGACGATGCAGTCACAGGGCTTGATGTATAGCTCGATATATAATTCCTTATCAACATATAGCAGATCTCCATTTTCAAGCGGCTGACGGCTATTCTTTCGTATGGCCAGTTCTATTCCGTTCCTTGTATTCTTGCGAATGATCGTCTTGGTAGCCTCATACCATTCTATGTCCAGAACGTCGGCTCGTAGCCCATTCAGATCGTACGATCCTTGTAATGCTTCACTTATTCGTATCAAACTCTTAAAAAATAGAACCATATTCTGGGTAGAATATGGTTTTATCCAATTTTATTTTAATCGATACCCTAAAACAACAGATATCGTTGCGCCATTGGTACCTCTGTAAAAGCTTCATTGGTCGCAAGCTTACCATCGATCTTCACCTCGTATGTTTCAGGATCCACTTCGATCTTTGGTGTTGCGGTGTTATGAACCATATCTTTTTTACCAACGGTCCTGCAACCTTTTACGGGCAGGCTGGCTCTCTTCAGATTCAACTTATCAATATTTCCACTATCTATCGATGCCTGCGAGACGAAATTAAACGTAGTTTCTGTCAGCGCAGTACCAAAAGCTCCGAACATATCCCTGTAC
>JBPCUI010000334.1:0-15971 GCA_051011235.1 Flavobacteriaceae bacterium | reverse complement strand
TCATTGTTGATCATGCTGAGGTCGGAATGACAAATTCCACAATAGTGAACTTTAATATCAACTTCTTCACTTCCCAGCACACCTAATTCATAGGTGAAAGGTTCGAGTTTTGCTCCGGTATCAACCGCGGAATATGCGTTTACACTACTCATAGGACTATTTATATTATATTTCTTCTAAAATTAAAACATAAGAGAAGATACACACTGCTGTTTATGCTAATTTATTGTAAAATTTTAGTTGGGAATCAGGAATTTCTATTTCAACCATGTCTCCGTATACAAGACCATGAATTTTAGGTAAAATGAGTTCGAGGATACTATTGCCTTGCTCGTGCTCAACCTTAGTCTCAGGGTCTGGCATATAGACCAGGCCATTGTAATGCTGACCTTTCATATGAAGCACCAGGTCGAAAAAGTAAAAATTTTCTGGCGGAATAAATTCAGACCAGTTAATCTGCTCCAGAAAGAGTTTTGGTGTGCAGATCTTATAGCTGTAAGGTAAAATATCGAGGTTAATAGTACCCAGGAAATAAGGATTAAGGTCCAGCCCTTTTTCTTTGAAATAAGGCAATTGATGTTTCAGGGTACCACCGGGATAACGAAGGTCGCCCGATTTGCCTGAAGCCACCCCATGCCCCGGGTTAATGCGGCCCTTGATTCTCATCTGATTTTCTTGTTAATTGTACACGAGGTTAAACTATACTACAATGCGAACACCGTCTGATGTAGATTTATCAGCTGCGAGAAAGTGGAAATCCACTCTGCCGAGGTTTACTCCATAACAACCCACCTGGTTGATCATTACTCTTTCTCCGATCCTGTTTTTACGGACAACTGGTTTTTCCAGGAAAGTATGCGTATGCCCACCTATGATGAGATCAATATTTTCAGTCTCCCCACAGAGTTTTACATCACTGGCCCGTTGCGGTTGATCCGAGTATTCATAGCCAAGGTGTGAAAGGCATATGACCAGGTCACATTTCTTCTCTTCCTTGAGTATGCGACCCATGTCCTGAGCAATTTCTCCCGGGTTTAAATACACCGTATCTTTATACAAATCTCTGGTTACCAGACCAGAGAGCTGAATACCGAGTCCAAAAACACCAACTTTAATACCGTCCAGTAAAAAGATTTTATAGGGATCAACTAAACCGTGTAATACTGTATTGCTAAAATCGTAATTCGCGGAAAGGAATTTAAAGCTGGCATGCGGAAGTTGGGCTAGCAAACCATCAATCCCATTGTCAAAATCATGATTTCCTATGGTGGCAGCATCGTACCCGAGTTTGCTCATTAATTTAAATTCCAATTCACCTCCGTAAAAGTTGAAATACGGTGTCCCCTGAAAAATATCACCAGCATCCAATAACAAGGTGTTCGGGTTTTCTTTTCTTATTTGATGGATTAGCTCGGCTCTTCTGACAATTCCGCCGAGATTTGGAAATTTACTGTGAGATTCCGGAAATGGGTCAATATGACTGTGTACATCGTTGGTATGTAGCACGGTTATATGTTTGGAAGGAGAGGAAAAGCAACTGTTTACGGAGAGTCCTCCCAGGCCTACAAGGGTAGAGGCAGCTGTGGTTTTGCTCAAAAAACTTCTTCTCTTCATAAGGAATCTAACTTAATAAAGCGATCATCTACCGCTGCTAGAACTGTATCTTTTTTCTTGAAATAATCAATCATTGCATTCCGCATGAGATATTGAATTTCGGTATGTTCCAGCCCTTCCTTAAAGAACTTCATATCATCGCCACCGCTGAACAGGTAATCTGAAGTAGCTACGTAATAGGAGCGGGTTTCATCAAATGGGCGTCCCTGAATTGAAACCGATACCAATTGATCGTTATGTCCGATAACAATTTGCAATCCTGATATAGGATGAGGTCTATTCGAACGAACAAGGTGGCTCACAAGGTCGCGAATTGATTTTCCTTTCATTTCAATGATAACAATCATATTTTCAAAAGGCATCACTTCGTAAGCCGTTCTGGAACTTATATCTCCTGCGGAAATTACACTCCTTATCCCACCGTGATTTAATACTACAAAATCAATGTCCCTATTGGTACGGGATTTGAAAACGGGATTTGCCTGTTCCATTACTATATCGGCTAACAAATTACCCGCACTGCTATTGTATCTGCCATCGTTGGAGGTAATTGTCTTAGGAGCGTATGATAAAGGAGCGTCCAGTACGCTATTGACATGATTTCTATAAGGCGCCACAAAGGCATCTATTGAATCTAATTCAGTTTTGGCTTTAGTATGTTCTATAGGTAATTGCGCGCCCTTAATTTCAGATAGGTGATATACTCGTTCGCGACATGAAAGAACACTTATGATTGTTATAAATACAACAAAATGTTTTATTCTTAAACGCATCTTCCTTCTTAACTTCGCATCGGATTTGCCCTCAGATTAATTACATTTGTATAAATGTAGCAGTGGATGTTTCTCAAGGGACTCAAAGATAAGTTTAAATATAAATCCGGCCTAAAATTTTTGAAGGAAGAACTTAACAGTCCGCCGGAAGTTCTTGAAAGGGCAAAGGGGATAACTTCTATCGGTGTTATTGTAGACCTCGATAGCTTTGATCATGCCGAATCGTTTTTCGATTTCATAGAAGAATTCCAGTTGAGGCCGAATGCGGTTAAAATTATAGGGTATAAAGGTTATTACGACAAAAATTCACCGTATGCGACGCCCGTTTTTTCGGATAAAGACCTCGGTTGGAATGGCAATATCGAAAATAGCTATGCTTTAGAGTTCTTAAGCAGGGAATACGATCTACTCGTGAATTATTACACAAAAGATAACCTGATGATGCAGTTGATGACCATTAAGACCAAGGCTCGGATAAATGTCGGGTTTGCCGATATTGACAGATCGTTTAACGATTTGATTCTTGAAGCAGATATTCAGGATTACAAGACTTTTAAGGAAGAACTTAAAAAGTATCTTCAGGTAATGAATGAGATTGACAAGTAGATTTATCAGATACTTTGAAGCACAGGAACCAGCTATTTTTTGGGCTAGGTATACTAACCGACTCTCGTTGTTATTTGAACATAAAGAATTAAGCGTAAATGAATTTACTACACGGTACCGGAGTAGCGATTATCACACCTTTTAATGCGGATTATTCACTGGATGTAGAGGCCCTGAAGAAGACGGTGGACCACTGTTTAGAGGGAGGAGTCGACTATCTTGTTGTTCTCGGAACCACGGGTGAAAGTACTACTTTGAATACATCGGAAAAGCGAGCTGCAATGGATACGGTGATAGCGGCCAATAAGGGAAGAGTTCCATTGGTTATTGGCATTGGTGGAAACAACACAGCCGGGGTTTCAGAAGAAATACAAAGTACTGATCTGAAGGATTTTACAGCAATTCTTTCTGTCTCCCCCTATTACAACAGACCTACTCAGGAAGGGATTTACCAGCATTTTAAGAAACTGTCCGAAGTTAGCGACAAACCAATTATAGTTTACAATGTGCCAGCGAGGACTGCCAGTAACATTCTACCGGAAACAGTTGCCAGGTTGGCCAGTGAATGCCGCAATATTGTTGGGATCAAAGAGGCCAGCGGGGATATGGACCAGGTTAGAGAGCTAATCCGCCTGGTACCAGATACATTTATGGTCATTTCGGGAGATGATATTACAGCCTTACCCACTGTACAGGCTGGCGGCGCAGGTGTGATTTCCGTTCTGGCTCAGGGCACCCCTGTTGAGTTTAGTAAAATGATCCGTCTTGGGATAGAAGGCAAAGATAAAAATGCAGAACTACTTCATGGAAAGTTAGAGCCAGGTATGGAATTGATTTTCGAAGAAGGTAACCCGGCCGGAATAAAGGCCATGCTTGAATATCAAAACATTGGAACAGCAAAAGTGCGACTTCCTTTGGTCGAAGCCAGTATGGAATTAAAGAAAAAGATTGGTGATTTTGTTGACAGTCTGGTTCGGATGCCGGCCTGAAATAACGGTCTTTAAGCTGTTAAATCTAAGCCAAAAGCCCTGGTTTACATCAAATGAGGATTAATTTAGCCAACTAGAAATAGTTTCATATTACGCTTAGAATCCTTAATTTTGCAAAATGTTTTCAAAAATCTATCGATTTTATACCTTTTTGGGAATATTACTGCTTTTGGGCTCCTGTAATGAATATCAGAAAGCGCTGAAGGGAGTAGATGTAAAAGCCAAGTACACTATGGCCCAAAAACTCTATGAGGAGGAAGACTTCAAACGAGCGAATAAATTACTCGAACAGATTGCTCCTAAATATGTGGGAAAACCCCAGGGTGAAAGGGTGATGTTCTTTTTAGCCAATTCATTTTATGAAATTGGCGACTACAATTTTTCCGGTTATCAGTACGAACGATTTTTAAAATCGTACCCGAGAAGCGATAAGGCAGCAGAGGCCGCATTCCGAGGGGCAAAGAGTTATTATATGCTTTCGCCCAGGTATTCGCTCGACCAGACAGACACTGATAAAGCACTTATAAAATTGCAGAATTTTATCAATGCCTACCCTGAATCCCAGTTCTTACCCGAGGCAAATGCCATGGCCAAAGAGCTAACCACTAAAAAAGAAGAAAAAGAATTTGAAATTGCGAAACAATTTACCAAACTTGGTAAATCTTATATTTTAGATTACAATATTTCTGCAATTGCTTCACTCGAAAATTTTATCTCAGATCATCCCGGATCTGTTTTCAGGGAAGAAGCCTTTTACCTCAAATTGCAGGCTGCCACCAATTTGGCCATGAATAGTACTGATCTAAAGAAAAAAGAACGTCTTGACGATGCTAAATCTGCGTACAAGCTTTTAATGAAGAGCTATCCTGAATCAAAATTTAGCGACAAAGCGGCAGATTTGGCCAAAATGCTCGAGAAAGAATTAAACGGCCACGAGCAAACCGAAAATATTTCTAAATGAATATGAACGACTTGAAGAATTCTAAAGCACCAGTAACAACAGTCACCATCAACAGAGATGAATTTGACGAAAAGACCGAGAATATCTACGAAGCAATATCGATCTCCGCAAAAAGGGCGATTCAAATTAATTCGGAGATAAAAAAGGAATTGCTCGAAAAGCTGGAGGAATTTGCCACCTATAGCGACAGCCTTGAAGAAGTCTTTGAAAATAAAGAGCAGATCGAGGTTTCAAAATTTTATGA
Source organism: Flavobacteriaceae bacterium (assembly GCA_051011235.1). Lineage (GTDB taxonomy): Bacteria > Bacteroidota > Bacteroidia > Flavobacteriales > Flavobacteriaceae > JAHEJJ01. The sequence goes on along the minus strand of JBPCUI010000334.1, from coordinate 10,784 downwards.
AAAACTTCCAAAGCCTCACGCACTTGCCATAATGGAGTGGCTCGAAGACAAAATTTACTATCGCAATACGGAGAAAGACGATCAGTAGTATGCTAAGCGGTAAAAAAGTACTTTTGGGAATTACCGGAGGTATAGCTGCTTATAAGACTACTTTTTTGGTTCGATTGCTGATCAAGGCCGGAGCCGAAGTAAAAGTTATACTTACCCAGAATGCTGCCGAGTTTGTGTCGCCATTAACGCTGGCTACCTTATCCAAGAATCCTGTACTCAGCAGTTTTGTAAAGGAGGAAGAAGGTTCAACAGATTGGAATAATCATGTTGAACTGGGACTCTGGGCAGACCTTATGATCATTGCCCCTGCTACGGCCAATACACTTTCAAAAATGGCAAATGGCAGCTGTGACAACCTGTTATTGGCCACGTATCTATCTGCCAATTGTACCGTATTTTTTGCGCCGGCAATGGATCTGGATATGTACAAGCATCCCGCTACAGAAAAATCGTTCTCAACGCTCATTAATTATGGGAATGTCATGATCCCTGCAACCACAGGTGAACTCGCGAGCGGGCTTCATGGAGAAGGGCGTATGGCAGAACCCGAAGATGTGCTGAGTTTTATACAGGACCACCTGAAAGAGGGTTCACCACTTAACGGACAACGCGTACTGATCACGGCAGGTCCTACCTACGAAGCCATGGACCCAGTGCGTTTCATAGGTAATCACTCATCCGGGTTAATGGGTTTTGAGTTGGCACGTGTTGCTGCGGGCTTAGGTGCTGAAGTCGTTTTGATCAGCGGACCTTCTCATCAGATTTTGGAGCACCCATCTGTCCAAATAGTAAGGGTTACCTCTGCAGAAGAAATGTACGAGAGAGCACATGAACACTTTGCGCTGGTCGATATAGCCATTGGGGCTGCGGCTGTTTCGGACTACAGACCCAGGGAAGTAGCTGCACAAAAGATTAAAAAGGAGAGCGAAAAACTCAGTCTCGATCTTGTCAAAAACAAGGACATCCTTCTGTCCTTAGGAGAAAAGAAGCAAAAGCAATACCTGGTTGGTTTTGCATTGGAGACGGAAAACGAGATCGAAAATGCAAAAGCCAAACTAAAGAAGAAGAATCTGGATGCCATCGTACTTAACTCCCTCAATGATAAAGGGGCAGGTTTTTCTAAGCCTACCAATAAAATATCGTTTATTGATAAGAATTTAGATATAACTTCGTTTGAATTAAAGAATAAGGCCGAGGTTGCCCGGGATATTTGGAACGAAATTATCAACCGTCGTGATACGTAATTCAATCATTTTAATCTTTTTGCTCATCTGCTGTTTTAACAGCACCAGCCAGGAACTCAATTGTGTGATTACCATAAATTCCGAGCAGATTGGACAGACCAATCAGCAAATTTTTGGCACGCTGGAAAAATCCCTGAACGATTTTGTCAATAATACAAAGTGGAGTAACCGCATTTACAATGAAAATGAACGCGTAAACGCCCGAATGTTCATTACTGTTACCGAATATTCTAACCCCAACTTTAAGGCGAATATCCAGATACAATCTTCCAGGCCCGTATTTAATACCAGTTATGAAAGCCCTGTATTCAATTATAAGGATAATCAGTTTAATTTTAGCTATATAGAATTCCAGCCACTGGTTTACAATCCAAATGCCTTCGATACGAACCTGACCGCGGTTATAGCCTATTACGCTTTCTTGATTCTGGGTCTGGATGCGGACACCTTTTCACTGGAAGGGGGTACTGAATATTACCAGCTGGCTCAGCAAATTGTCACCCAGGCACAAGGTGTCGGATCTACAGGCTGGAGCGCGTCTTCCAGCAATAAAAAGACGAGGTTTGTGTTGGTCGATAATCTCCTGTCTAACACTTTTAGGGAATACCGCATCGCTATGTACAACTATCACCGCAAGGGATTGGATATTCTGGGCGATAATAACAGTACTGGAAAACAGGTTATTGCAGGCTCCATGCGTCTTTTTGAGTCGCTGATCCAAAGAAGACCTAATGCATTTCTCATTCAGGCATTTTTTGATGCCAAATCTGAGGAGATAGCAAATATATTCTCAGATGGTCCCAAAATAGACCTGGTTTCACTTAAAGAGACCTTAAATAAAGTAGCCCCTTTTTATTCCAGTACCTGGAACGAAATAAATTATTAATCCCTTTATTTTTTTGGAGATCAAATCTTCTATCTTTACGTCACGAACTTAAAGTCCGTGATTTGCTCGCACAGCTCTCCATAAAGAACTACGCCTTAATTGACGATATCAGTGTTTCCTTTTCAGATGGTTTTACAACCATAACCGGTGAAACCGGTGCGGGGAAGTCTATTTTACTGGGAGGTTTATCCCTGGTTCTCGGCAAAAGAGCCGATTTGTCGTCCTTAAGGGATATGGAGAAAAAATGCGTGATTGAGGCGGAATTTGATATCCGCAATTACAAGTTACAGTCATTTTTCAAAAAGAACGATCTCGAGTATGAAGCACGGACGATCATCAGGCGGGAAATTTATCCCAGTGGTAAGTCCAGGGCCTTTATAAATGATTCACCTGTGACTTTAGATGTGCTCTCCCAATTTGGAAAAAATCTCATCGATGTTCATTCACAGCACCAGACTTTACAATTGGCCGAGCAGGATTTCCAAATGCATGTTATTGATGCCCTCGGAAGTAATAAAACTTTACTCGGTGAGTACCGGATAAAGCTGGAGACCTCCCAATTGTTGCAAAAAGAATTAACCGAATTATTGGAGCAACAGAGAAATTCGATAAAGGATCAGGATTACAATAGTTTCCTGTATCGCGAATTAGAAACTGCCGCTCTGGAAGAAGGAATGTTGGAGCGTCTTGAAGAGGAACACGAACAATTGAGTCATGTAGAGACCATAATTGAACAACTTTCTGCAGCCGGTCAAATATTGAGCGATGAACAGATGGGGTTGATTCCGATGCTGATTCAGCTCAGGCAAATTGCCTCAAAACTCTCGGGATTTGGAGAGAAATACGAGCAGATGCACAGTCGGCTGGAGTCTGCGCTTATTGAGTTCAACGATATTGATTCTGAAATACAGCTATTGCAAGAAGAAACTGAACCCAATCCTCAATTGTTGGAGGAGATTAGTAATAAACTACAACATCTTTATGATCTTCAAAAGAAACACGACGTATTAAACGTGGCTGAGCTTATAGAAATCAGGGAAGATCTCTCGAAGAAATTAGAGCAGACAGAGAACCTTGATGATTTAATTGCGGTGAAAGAAAGCGAACTCCTGAAATCTGAAAAGGAGTTGAGAAAAATGGCCGGTGATTTGAGTGAACGACGCATTGCTGTGATCCCTGAATTTAAGGCAAAATTGGAGTCGTTGTTGAGCGGGTTGGGAATGCCCTTTGCGACCTTTAAAATACAAATCATTCCGGGCCAGGATTTTAAGAGCAACGGAACAGACAACCTGGTGTTCCTGTTCTCTGCCAATCGGGGCAGCGATTATGGTAATTTAAAAAAGGTCGCCTCAGGAGGAGAGTTATCTCGAATTATGCTGGTGATAAAATCGATCCTGGCAGACTTTGAAAAGCTTCCCACTTTAATGTTTGATGAAATTGACAGTGGTGTATCTGGTGAAATGTCTAACGCCATGGCAGATATTATGCTGAAAATGAGTAAAAATATGCAGTTGTTTTCCATTACACACCTTCCTCAGGTAGCTTCCAAAGGACAGCAACACTTTAAAGTTTACAAAGTTGATGAGGGATCGAAAACCGATACGCGAATAAAATTGCTCGATCCGGAAGAAAGAATAGTCGAACTGGCAGAGATGTTAGGTGGGAAATCCATATCCGATTCCGCTCTGGCACATGCAAAACAGCTGCTTAATTGATGGAATTCTCCCAAATTGAAAAGCGGCCGGAATGCCGCCTGATCAAATGGAAAAATGTAGGTATTTAATCACAAGGGTACATTTAATATCTTTGACCTTGTGTAAACTAAATATATTTAAAAATGGCTTACAATTTATTAAAAGGAAAAAAGGGAATTATCTTCGGCGCACTTGATGCAAATTCAATAGCCTGGAAGACTGCCGAGAGAGTACATGAGGAGGGCGGAGAATTTGTGCTGACCAATGCGCCTATAGCAATGCGGATGGGGCAAATAAAGGAACTGGCCGAAAAAACCGGATCTGAAATTATTCCCGCCGACGCCACAAGTGAAGAAGATTTGAAAGAGTTGGTTAACAAGTCCATGGAAATTCTCGGAGGTAAGCTTGATTTTGTTTTACACTCTATTGGAATGTCTATCAATGTTCGAAAAGGCAGACACTACACCGATGAGAACTACGGCTTTACGTCCAAAGGATGGGATGTATCGGCACTGTCCTTCCACAAGGTAATGCAAAGTCTTTATAAGGCCGATGCGATGAATGATTGGGGAAGTATAGTGGCACTTACCTATATGGCGGCTCAACGTACATTTCCGGATTACAATGACATGGCCGACAACAAGGCCTATCTGGAGTCTATTGCCCGGAGTTTTGGTTACTTTTTCGGCAAGGAAAAGAAAGTCAGAGTGAATACGATTTCACAGTCACCCACACCAACTACCGCAGGTCAGGGCGTGAAAGGCTTTGACGGCTTTATTAGCTATGCAGAGAAAATGTCTCCACTGGGAAATGCCACTGCTGATGACTGTGCTAATTACACGGTATCGTTGTTTTCCGACCTAACTAAAAAAGTAACAATGCAAAACTTATTTCACGATGGTGGTTTCTCCAATACAGGTGTAAGCCAGGAAGTGATTGAACAGTTTTCGAAATAGTTAAGAACGCTTATTAAACGGCCATCCCACTTCCGGATGGCTTTTTTTCATTGAGATCCCGATGTCCCTGAAATTCTCACTCATTGTACCAGTATATAATCGTCCGGGTGAAGTGCGGGAATTATTTCAAAGCCTTGTAGATCAGACGTATAAAAAAGAATATGAAATCGTATTAGTAGAGGACGGTTCCCAGCAGACATCCGAGGAGGTTGTAACAGATTTCAAATCACTGCTGACTATAACATATCTTTCTAAAAAAAATACGGGTCCCGGCGATTCCAGAAATTACGGTATGGCAAAGGCCAGTGGTAACTATTTCCTGTTAGTGGATTCCGATTGCATTTTACCGCCGGACTATCTTTTAAATATTGAATCTGCATTGAATGAGGAATACGTGGATTGTTTTGGGGGGCCAGACACTGCCCACCCTTCATTTACAGCAATCCAACACGCGATCAACTATTCCATGACTTCTATTTGGACCACGGGTGGGATCAGGGGGCATAAAAAAATGGCAACTAAATTTCAGCCACGAAGTTTTAACATGGGTCTTTCCAAACAGGCGTTTGAAGCTTCAGGAGGATTTGGTCACATACATCCGGGCGAGGATCCGGATCTGAGCCTGCGCCTGAAAAAAATTGGTTTTTCGATTAGTTATATTGCCAAGGCTGTTTTGTATCACAAAAGACGGGTATCACTGCGGTCTTTTTATAAACAAGTATACAAATTTGGACTGGCAAGGCCCATACTCAATAGGTGGCACCCTAAAAGTGCGGGTATAACATACTGGTTTCCAACAATTTTCTCAATCGGACTGCTCGTTTCATTAGCATTATTATTTTTATATGTCACATGGCCAATATACATCTATGGTTTCTATTTTCTAATGGTATTTACCGATGCCTGGGTACGAACCGGGAAATTATCTGTCGGGTTATTAGCAATCCTTGCAGTGTTGGTGCAATTTATTGGCTATGGCCAGGGTTTTCTAAAATCAATTATCTTGGTTAATTTTAGTAAAAAGAAACCGGAGCAACTTTTTCCGGAATTATTTTTTGAACCTACTCTAACGTGAAGGAAGAAGCGAACAAAATTAAATTTAAAAGAAAGACAAATATTTTTATTGTCTTTCTCATCTGTTCCAGTCTAATCTGGCTTATAAGTAAATTATCTGAAACCTATACACAGAGATCGTCCTTCGGACTAAGCTATGTGAATGCTCCTGATAGCTTATTGCTAACAGGCGCTTCAAAACAATCGGTCGATGTTCGCCTCCGCGCCAGTGGGTTTAAATTCCTGAGTTTCAATTTTGGAAAAGAAGAATTGAGCATTGATCTTTCGCAAGTTAGAAAAAGACGGAATTCATATTTTATCACCAGAGAAGCATACCAAAAGCAAATTGAAAATCAATTACCCGGGAATATAAGTTTAATGGAAATCGATCAGGATACACTTTTTGTCCATTTTGAAAAACTGTATTCCAAAGAAGTGAGCATTGTTCCAGATCTGAACTTAAATTTTGCTCAGAATCATCAGCTTGAAGGAGAGCTGATTATAGACCCGCCCAATGTGGTGATCAAGGGTCCTCAAAAAGAAATCGAAAATATCGAAGAAATCCTGACAGTTAATCACAGCATGTCTGGTATATCTAAGAATTTTAGTTCATCTATTGCCCTGGTTAAGCTCCCGGGACTTGAAAACACCACGTATTCCAATAATGAGGTGAAGATCAGTGGTAGCGTGTTCCGCTTCTCCGAGCAATTGATCGATGTACCGGTAAAGGTGATTAACCTCCCTCAAGGAGTTGAAATCAAAACTTTCCCCAATGTGGTGTCTATATTGTGCAAAGCCCAACTTGAGCGACTTAAAAGCCTAAGACCTGCAGAATTCGAGCTCGTTGCGGATTTTAATTCGGCAAAACCCGATGTGAAGATCCTCGAAGTCCAATTGGTGAATCAACCTAAAGACGTTTACGATGTTCAACTAATAGAGAATGAGGTAGAATTTATACTGATCCGACAATGATAACCATAGGACTTACCGGTGGCATCGGCAGCGGAAAAACCACTGTAGCTAATATGTTCGAGAAACTTGGCGTACCTGTGTATAATTCAGATGAACGCGCAAAAGAGCTGATGACTACTTCCAAAGAACTGATTTCAGCAATAAAAGTGTTGCTGGGAGAAAAGGCCTATGAGAAAGACGCGTTGAACAAGGAATATATCGCTCAACGTGTATTTTCAAACAAGGATCTGCTCAGTCGGCTAAATGAGATTGTGCATCCGGCAGTACGTGAAGATTTTAAGTCGTGGGCTAAAGCTCAGGATACAGCATATGTGATTCAGGAGGCCGCAGTGCTATTTGAGAACGGCGCTTACGAACACTTTGATCAAATGATTCTGGTTACAGCTCCAAAACGTATTCGCCTGGAACGTATCCTTCACCGGGACAAGGATTCTGAGGAGAATATTTTGGCGAGAATGAATCATCAGTGGGAGGACGAAAGGAAACTTCCACTCACTCATTACGTTATAGAAAACATTGAGCTGTCTAAGACCAAATCCGAGGTGGCGAAAATTCATCAAAAACTCACCGTATTGTCCGCAAATGCGGGTTTTTAACATTTTTGTTAAGGTTTGGTTAAACAAGCAATTGGCTAAATGTTAAATTTCTAATTTTACAAAAGATGAATAAGAGATTATTTGTTCTTCTGGTCATTTTAATGAGCCTTTCTCTTATTGGGATTATTTCAGTACAACTCTACTGGATAAAGAGTTCGGTAGAAGATAAGGAAGAACAGTTTTCCACGGCGGTTTCCGAGATATTGAATAAGGTTACGGACAAGATTGAAGACCGCGAAATGAAAGACTATTCCAACCGGTTTTTAGACCTGAAGGATAGTGTAGGCGAATTTAAAAGTTCACATTTAAGCAATATATTTTTTATTGATCGCGATCTGAACTCCAATGAGATCCTGTTTTATTCCCATGGTATCCTGGAGGAGGATTACGACATAGCAGCGACGTTCCTTGACAATGGAAATGGTAGTGATACCACGACCATAAAGAATTATACCAGTAAACGCACAAAAACCATCTTTAAGGAGGAATTTGGGTTGGACGGAAAGAGATATAAACTGAATCCTATTCAAAAACTGGAAAAAGTAGGAGGGTTGTCTAGTATAGATAAAGCAGTATTTGACGATGTTTATCGGGAATATGCAGAAAATGTTCCCATCCACAAAAGAGTGGCTAAACAGGAAATTGAATTACTCCTCGAGCGGGAATTTCAGAATCACTCGATCAATATTGACTATGAATACGGCATATACAGCAGAGGTCTTCCCACAAAGGTGAAATCCAAGCGCTTTAAATATGCCAATGCTAATATCTACAAGTCTCCAATTTTCAAAGACAGCGAAGGGAATAGTGATTTTTCCCTGTTGGTGACGTTTCCCAAGAAGAAAAAGTTTCTGATACAGTCCATTATGGGTATGGCGGCCTTGTCATTGCTCTTTACTCTGATTATTGTGGTTGCTTATTCAGGGGCTATTTATCAGCTCATACGTCAAAAACAGATCTCCGAGATTAAGTCGGACTTTATTAACAACATGACGCACGAATTCAAGACGCCTATCGCGACGATAAATTTAGCTGTTGAGGCAATTCGAAACCCACAGGTTATCGGCGACGAAATTAAAGTTCAGCGTTATCTCGAAATGATCAGAGATGAAAATAAAAGGATGCACGCACAGGTAGAAAATGTACTTAGAATCTCCAAGTTGGAAAAGAATCAACTGGATATTCGTAAGGATAGGGTAGACGCGCACGACATTATCAAAAAGGCAATTGCGCATGTTCAGCTTATCGTTCAGGATAGAGGGGGTTACATAAAACCTCACTTAAACGCCGAAAGATCTGAAGTGCTTGCGAACGACGTTCATTTTGGTAATGTAATGGTCAACATTTTGGATAACGCGGTAAAATACTCACCGGAAGAACCCAAAATTGATGTGTATACCGAAGTGGCAAATAACTTTATCATTATTGGAGTGCATGATCAGGGAGCTGGTATGAGCAAAGCAGTGCTTAAAAAAGTGTTCGAAAAATTTTATAGAGAACATACAGGCGATATACACAACGTCAAGGGGCACGGCCTGGGGTTGGCCTACGTAAAGAAAATTGTAGAAGATCATCAGGGCGAAGTGTCCGCAGAAAGTGAAAAAGGCAAGGGTAGTACGTTTTTCATAAAACTACCTTTAATATAAATTATATGGAAACAACAAATAAGAAAATACTATTGGTAGAGGACGATCCTAATTTTGGTATTGTACTAAAAGACTACCTTTCAATGAACGAATTCGATGTAACCTTAGCCAAAAACGGTATGGAGGGCTTCGAAAAGTTTAAAAAAGACAACTATGACGTCTGTATACTGGATGTTATGATGCCTTATAAGGACGGGTTTACGCTGGCCAGGGAAATTCGTGAGAAAAATGAAAATGTTCCAATTGTATTTCTCACTGCCAAAACGATGAAAGAAGATGTGCTCAAAGGCTATAAAGCTGGCGCAGACGACTATCTCAATAAGCCATTCGACTCTGAAGTACTGCTTATGAAACTGAAGGCTATTCTACAGAGAAAGGCCTCTAATACATTGGCCGACAGCAAGCAGTTCGAATTCAGTGTAGGGAACTTTCATTTAAACTCTAAACTCAGATTCCTGAAATACAAGGATGAAGAGGCCATCAAATTGTCACCTAAGGAAAACGAACTCCTCAGGTTGCTGGCATTGCATGAAAACGACCTTATGCCCAGGGAATTGGCATTGACCAAGATTTGGCGAGACGACAACTATTTTACCTCTAGGAGTATGGATGTCTATATTGCCAAGCTTAGAAAATACCTGAAACGAGATGATTCTGTTCAGATATTGAACATCCACGGCGAAGGATTCCGCCTTGTTACCAAACCTGAATAGTTTGTAGATAGAATATATGCAGAAAGAAGACACCATTTGGTGTCTTTTTTTATGAAAAGTGCTCCAGGATCAATTCGACTGTCTTATCAGGTTTATTACTGATTGAGACAGGGATGGCGTAGGAGGGAACCTCCAGGGTGTCAAATTGCGACCTTAATAATGCTGCAGGCATAAAGTGTTCCTCTCGTTTTTGCATCCTTGCGAGAATTTCCTCATAATCGCCATCGAGATATATCCAAACCAATTCTTTATCAATATCCTGAGCTAATATTGTGCGATAGCTTTCTTTTAGTGCAGAGCAGGCCAATACTATACCCAATTCACCTGAATCTCTCATCAGTTCATTTAATCTATGAAGCCATCCCTTTCTGTCCTCATCGTTTAACGACTTGCCTGAGGCCATTTTCTGGATATTTCCCGGAGGATGGTAATCATCTGCATCCCGGAAAGTCAAATTGAGTTTTTTTGCCAATAGTTTGCCCACAGTGGATTTCCCCGACCCGGATACACCCATAACAATTATAATTGAACCCTTATTAATCATTTTCTGCTTCATTCATTAATATTTCAATCTTGTTCACCACAGCTCTCAGTGCGTCTTTGTGGTCCACCCAGATGATGGATTTATTTTTTCTGAACCAGGTCAATTGCCGCTTTGCAAATCGCCTGGTGTTTTTTTTGATTTCTCCTACCGCCGTTTCCAAATCCCACAGACCATCGAGGTATTTAAATAATTCCTGATAACCAACGGTTTGTAGCGCAGTTGTGCTTCGGTAATCTATCAGATTCCTGGCCTCGTCCAACAAACCCGTTTGCATCATGAGATCAACTCGCTGTTCGATCCTTTGATACACAACAGGCCGTTCTGCATACAGGCCTATATAAATAGTGTTAAACGACCTGGCAGCTTTCGGTTTTCGCAGATAAGAGGAATAAGGCTTTCCACTGGTCAGAAATACTTCCAGTGCCCTAA
>JBPCUI010000333.1:0-3912 GCA_051011235.1 Flavobacteriaceae bacterium | reverse complement strand
TGCTCTTCCAGGAATTGGGCGACTTTGAGTGCATTTTCACAATGACGATCTACCCGAACTCCCAAGGTCTCCAGGCTTTTAGAAAGCAGCCATGCGTTAAAAGGAGAGAGTGCCGGACCAGTAATTCTCGCAAATCGGTATATCTTGTCGATAAGATCCCTCCTACCCACAGTAATTCCTGCTAATACCCGCCCCTGGCCATCAATTAATTTAGTGCCCGAATGGATGACAAGATCTGCCCCAAATCGTATAGGTTTTTGTAAATAGGGAGTCGCAAAACAATTGTCGATGATCAGCAGCAGTTTGTGTTTTTTTGCTATTTGACCTAATTTTTCCAGGTCCAGGAGTTCGCAACCCGGATTGGTAGGAGATTCAGCATAAATTATTCGCGTCTCCGGTCTTATCATCTGCTCGATCTCTTCAAGCCCTCCTATATTGAAATAACAGTGATCAATATTCCATTTGGGAAAAAACTGGGTCAGCAATGTATGGGTAGAACCAAAAATACTCCGAGCAGAAATAAGGTGATCTCCACTATTTAAAAGAGCTGCAAAAGTTGAAAAAACAGCGGCCATACCAGATGAGAAGGCAAATCCGTCCTCTGCTCCTTCCATCTTACATACCTTCTCAATGAATTCAGAAGAATTCGGGTTCGAATACCTACTGTAGACGTTCCTGTCCTTCTCCTCCGCAAATGAAGCCCGCATATCTTCGGCATCTTCAAACACAAAACTCGATGTGAGATAAATGGGGCTCGAGTGTTCCTGGAACCCGGTTCTCTCTATCTGTGTTCTAATGGCCTCGGTTTCGAACTTTTTCTTCATAATTCATTTGATTATTGATGGTCTGGCAACTATACTCTTTCGGCGATCCTCAGGATATCTCCAAATACCCCACGGGCAGTAACAGCTGCACCAGCACCTGCCCCCTGGATCACCAAAGGATGATTTCCATAGGATTCAGTGTAAATCTCTATTATCGAATCGGATCCTTTTACCTGACCCAGGGAACTATTTCTGGGTACGGAGATCAACTTCACTTCCAGATTTCCCTTCTCTTTCTGCAAATCACCATGAAGCGAACCTACATAACGCAATACATGTCCGGCTTGCTGCTCATCTTTTATCTTACTGAAATGCGTATCGAGTATAGCTGATTTATCCATAAACTCTTCCATTACGAGATCCTTTAGCGGTTCGGGTATTAAATTTTGGATGCTGATCTCATTAAATTCATTATGTAAGTCGAGCTCACGTGCGAGAATGAGGAGCTTGCGACCCACATCATTACCCGAGAGGTCCTCTCTGGGATCAGGTTCTGTAAAGCCAAGCTCCATTGCCTTCTTCAAAATACTTGAAAACGATTCATCGCTGTCGGAGAAGGTGTTGAAAATAAAACTGAGCGAGCCGGAAAACACGCCTTTAATACCGGTAATGTTCTCGCCTGACAAATGCAGTAACTTGATCGTGTCTATCAACGGAAGACCTGCACCTACATTGGTTTCGTACAAATATCTTTTTTGGTGTTTCTCCAGATCTTCCCTAAGCAAACGGTAATAATCAAAACCCAGTGTATTGCCTATTTTGTTTGACGATACAAGATCGAACCCGTATTCAACCAGGTCGAAATACCTGGCAACCAGCGATTCACTTGCCGTATTGTCCACCGCGATCAGATTTTCCAGATGATGCCGTTCTGCAAACTGAAATATATCCTCCAAATCATAAGGAATGCCTTTTTCTTCGATCTCTTCTTTCCAATTCTCGGTAATTCCCTGCTGATTCAGCAAAAGTTTGCGGGAATTTGCCAGGGCAAAGACATTTAATTGAATCCCTTTTCTTTCCTCAATATTCTTCGCAGATTGTAAAATCTGATCTATGAGAGTACCACCTACATTACCGTGACCAAAAATGGCCAGATTGACTTTTTTGCTAATTCCGAAAATCTGACCGTGCATCACATTCAGTGCCTTATGCAGATCTGATTTTTTCACTACCAGGCTAACATTTTTGCCCGAAATCGTATTGTTGAAGAGCAGTGGAATGATCTGGTTTTTGATCAAGGCATTATAGGGTTTGTGAAAAGAACTGAGATCCTGACCTACGATTGAAATCACTGAAACTTCATCGACAATAGTGATAGCGTTTATATCCCTGGAACGGAAATCTGTTTCGAATTCGTCTTCCAGTGCAGCCTTTGCTTTTCGGGCCAGGGTCGATTTAACCACCAGGCCGATCCCTCTTTCCGATGAGCCCTGCGAAATGATGCTGACGTTAATATTATTTTGACTTAAAATCTTGAAAATTCGAGCGTCAATACCCACTTTGCCTAACAAGCCACGGCCTTCCAGATTGATAAGCGCTTCATTCTCAATGACTGAAAGGGACTTGATGCCCTCTGCACTTGACCTGGCGCTGATCAATGTACCCTCATCATCACCATTAAACGTGTTAAGTATCCTAAGTGGAATATTCTTCTCTATAAGCGGAATGATCGTTTTGGCATGAAGTATCGTAGCGCCAAAATTTGCCATTTCATTGGCCTCGCCATAAGACAAATGTGATATCCTCTGGGCTTCAGGAACCAGATCCGGGTTAGCCGTATACAATCCATTGACATGCGTATAGTTCTGCAGCTCGCCAGCATCGAGAAAATTGGCGAGCAATGATGCAGTGTAATTACTTCCATTCCTCCCCAGCGTAGTTGTCTGATTATCGGCAGTTGAAGCTATAAATCCTGTTATTACCGGGATTTCTCCAGAACCTAATTTGGAAAATTCCCTGACCACGTTTTCCCTCGAAAGATCTTCAAGCACTTTTGCGTCGCCAAAAGTGTCGTCTGTCTTGATGAGATTCCGCGTGTCGAGTAACCTCGCATCGATACCCAGTCCAATCAACAACTTCGTCATTAATTTCCCGGAAATAATCTCTCCATAAGCCAATACCTGATCCTTTATTTTAGTGCTGTAATCGCCCAGCATTGATACCCCTTCCAGTATCCTGACCAGTCCTTCGAAATCTTCGGAAAGATCGACATTGCTAAATGTGTGCCTCTGGTATTTTTCAAATGCTTCAAAGTCTTCTTTGTAATTCCTTCCGGTGGCTGCTTTATTGAGAATAGCTTCTAACTGATCTGTAGCCTTTTCCCTTGCCGAAAGCACTATGGCAATATTTTCGCCTTTTTTTACTTTTTGATCTATGATCTCCAGAACCCTTCCAATACCTTCCCCATTAGACAAGGACCGCCCTCCAAATTTTAAGATCTTAAATTGTTCTTCCTTTCTATTGGCATCAAATATATTTTTAAGCAATTGTCCCATTTGCTCATATTCTATCAGAAAGGCGTCATGGCCGTGCAGGGACTGAATCTCACCATAGGTTACATTGCTTTTGGCCTGGGCCAATTGTTTAAAAGTCTCTTTATTCTCGTTGGCTGTGAAAAAGAGATCGGAATCCACACCGATTATATGAATATTAGTATCGCTGTTTTTCAGATTGGCGAACCTATTACTCCCTTCTCTGTTAATGTCAATTGTTTTAAGCAGTTGGTTAGTGAGTTTGTAAGCTGAAAGCTGAAACCGTTCCCGGAGCTTTTTGCCGTGATGTGTGAGCCAGCTTTCCACATTGAATACCTGGAGTTCTTTATTAGTTGTTCTCTGAAACCGCTGTTTGAACGATTCAGGCGTTCGATAACACAACATGGCGTGCATACGGGCATCGTGTACGGGTTGGTTCGAATTAACCAGGATCTGTTCTTGTATCTGACAATTGGCGATGAGCCAATCCGTTGATTTCCAATCGGATGCAATAGGGATCAAATGTTCAATCAGGTTGGGGTTTAATGCAGCCATCTCCCAGGCTATACCACCGCCCAGTGATCCTCCAAGTACTGCAAAGACTTTCTCAATCCCCA
>JBPCUI010000332.1:0-6977 GCA_051011235.1 Flavobacteriaceae bacterium | reverse complement strand
CAACCAATGAACCTGACACAGTTTTCAATTGAGAAGAACAGGATTACTTTCACCGTATTGGGTACTATCATCCTGATGGGACTTGTTATTTATTCGTCACTACCAAGAGATAGTATGCCGCCCTATACGGTTCGCGTGGCCAATGTTGTGACCAATTTCCCTGGTGCCAGCCCTGAGAGGGTAGAGCTTCTCGTAACCGATAAAGTAGAAAAGAAAGTCCAGGAGATCCCGGAATTATATGAAGTAGAAAGTAATTCCCGGTCTGGCTTATCTGTTGTTACGGTGACTTTGAAAGACGAAGTTTCTCCAGAAGAACTACAGTCCGTCTGGGATCGTTTGAGAAGAAAATTGGATGAAATTTATGATCTTCCTGCAGGGGTGGATCCCTTTCTCGACGATGATGGTATTGGTGATCTCTACGGTATTGTTGTTGGGTTGGTGTCCGATGGTTTCTCATATGCTGATATGAAGGATTATGCAGATGATATCAGGGACGATATGATCAAGCTGGAAGATGCGGCCAAGGTAGAATTAGGCGGCGTACAGGACGAACGTGTCTTTGTTGAGTTTGAAAATGCCCAACTCAAGGAATACGGACTCTCGGCCAGTAAACTTCAGAGCAGTATCACTGCTACCAATATACTGAGCTCCGGGGGGGAGATCAATGTGGAAAACGAAAGGATCATCCTGGAACCTACAGGTAACTTTAATTCTGTAGAAGACATCCGTAATATGTTAATTCCTGTCGGCGATGGAAATTCTCAGGTTTACCTGGGAGACATTACTACTATCAAAAAAGGTTATATCGATCCGCCTAACCAAATAGTACGGATAAATGGCAAAGAAGCCATCTCAGTTCATGTGAACCTAAAAGATGGTGCTAATATTATCGCCCTTGGAGAACAAATCGATCAGGTTTGTGAAAAGTGGAATGCAACAATGCCCATGGGACTGGAACTCGTGCGTTTGGCAAACCTTGATTTCTATATCCAGAATAAAATAGATGGCTTTGTAGTAAACCTAGGACAGGCCGTTGCGATCGTACTGGCGGTTATGTTGTTCTTTCTGGGACTGCGATCCGGTTTGGTAATTGCCAGTCTGGTACCCATTGTGGTGATAATGACCATTATGCTGATGGGGATTACCAATACCGGCCTTAACCAGGTAACTCTGGCCGGATTGATAATGGCCCTGGGGATGATGGTAGACAACGGCATTGTGGTGGCCGAAACGGTCATTGTAAAGATGGAGTCTGGAATAAAGGCCAAAAAGGCAGCTATAGAAGCCTGCTCCGAGCTATTCACGCCCTTGTTAATTTCCACACTGACCACTTCAGCAGCTTTCCTGGCCTTTTATTTGGCAGAAACCTCGATGGGTGATATAGTAGGTCCCATTTTTGTTGTTATTACCCTGGCATTGTTGTCATCCTGGATCTGCTCCTTGTCAGTGATTACGCTTTTCTGCGTTTTCTTCCTTAAAGTGGCTCCAAAAGGAGAAAAGAAACCAAACTTCATAGATCGTACAATTGCGTCCTTAAAAGTGTACTACAAAGACATCATTATGGCTGCCCTTGCCAGAAAATACATGGTCATTGGGGCGATTTTCATTGCCTTTTTCCTGGCGATTTTCCTGTTCCGCTATATCCCCTTTATATTCATGCCTGATAGTGACCGAGGCCTGATCACAGTCGATATAAATATGCCTGAGGGGACTAAAGTGGAGCGAACCTCTGAGTTAGTAACGTCTATTGAGGTTTTTCTCAGAGACTCTTTACAAACAAATGAGAATAGAACTACAGGTGTCTCTGACTGGTCTTCATATGTAGGAGGAGGTCCGGAATCGTACGATCTTGGCTATCAACCAGACGAACCCAACGCAAGCTATGCCCACATGCTGATTAATATATCGGATGCGATCTATAACCAGGAAATGATGGAAAAGATCGATAATTATTGTTTTAACAACTTTCCCAATGCCGATATAAAGTCGTCCTTCCTTAAAGGAGGAAGTGGTGGTACTCCAATTGAGATCCAGATTTCCGGTGATGATCCGGATGAATTAGCGCGAATCTCAGAAATGGTCAAGATTCGTCTCTCAAAGATCTCAGGCACCAAAAATGTAAAAGACGACTGGGGTCCGAAAAGTAAAAAATTTGTAATAGATATAGACCAGAACAGGGCCCAGATTGCAGGTGTAAATAGCCAGGATATCGCCACCTCATTGCAGACAGTCCTCGACGGCTTTCAAACCGGAGAGTATCGTGAGGAAGACAAGAACATTCCTATCCTCATGAGGAGTGATGCCAGCCAGCAACAGAGCCTGGAATCACTGGAAACTTTAAATATCTATTCCCAGAGTACAGGAAAGAGTGTGCCGCTTCTGCAGGTAGCCTCAATAATTCCTCAATGGCAGTACGGTAAGATCATGCGATTCAATCTTGACCGGACCATCATGGTAGATTGTGAATTGACTAAAGATGGGAATGCTTCGGCCATTACAAATGAGATGACACCCTGGTTAAATGAAGAGATGAAATCCTGGCCCCCTGGCTATTCTTACCAGTTCGCGGGAGATGCCAAAGAAACTGCCAAAAATATGGGTTCGGTTTTTAAGTACCTGCCACTTTCAGGATTCATCATTCTACTACTATTGATCATCCAGTTCAATTCGTTCAGAAAGATGGTGATGGTTACACTGACCATACCTTTGGGTATTATAGGAGTGGTCATCGGCTTACTGATCTTCCAGGAACCCTTTGGATTTATGCCGTTTCTCGGAGTTATCTCCCTGGCTGGGATTGTGATAAATAACGCTATTGTTTTGATAGATCGGATCGAAGTGGAACAGACCACTTTAAAAAGAATTGACCAGGATGCTGTGATTGCCGCCTGTCTTCAGAGATTTCGTCCAATTCTGCTGGCCACCTTTACCACGGTATTAGGCCTTATTCCACTGTATTTGAGCGGAGGTGAAATGTGGGAGGGAATGGCGGTTAGTATAATGATCGGATTATTGTTCGGAACCATTATAACCTTGCTCTTTATACCTTCTTTTTACAGTATTCTGTTTAAGGTGAATTACAAAGAGTACACCTTCAATGAGGAATTACTAGAAGAATGAACTGGCTTGATCAATTATATCAAAAAAGATTCATAATTTTTATAGTGAGCTTGATAGCCGTTCTTTTCGGCAATCTTCTTTTTCCTGAAAATATCTATGATAATTTCCTCGCCCCCCTGTTTTTGATACTTAATGTATTTGCCGGTATCTTATTAATTTATCGAAGCAAAAGGACAAGGCGGATTTTTATTGGGCTGTTGGGTGTTATTCTGCTAACCCACTTGGCTGATATTTTGGAGCTGGCCAATATTCTAACGAGGTCTTATATACGCTTCAGTATGTTCTTTCTCTTTTTTGCATTGGTAACTTTAGAGGTTATTTCACAGGTATGGCACAGTGCTCATGTAGACCGAACAGTGATATTGGGAGTGATGAGTGGTTATATCTGTTTGGGCTTACTGGGTTTCTTTCTTTTTATGTCTATCGAGATCATAGAACCAGGATCCATTAAGGGAATTAGTGAAGGTGTGACTTCAATGGGTGGAAGATCAGATATACTGTATTTTAGTTATATTTCTTTGCTTACCATAGGTTATGGCGAAATCGTGCCTACTTCAGATCTTTCTAAGAGTGCTTCTGTCTTGCTTGGCTTATTGGGTCAATTTTATATGGTCATAATTACGGCCATAGTAGTAGGCAAGTTCCTGAGTCAAGGCCCATCTAAGGAATAAAAGGAATTTCTATTGATGATCTTCCCAGATCAGTGCTGCAGCGCCGCAAATAGCTGCTGTTTTCCCTTTCATTCCTGAATACATAAGCTTTACCTTGCCTTTGTACACTTCCAGAAGGTAGTCATCAAAATATTTTTTCAATGGTTCTGTGATCCACTTACCACTACCGATCAATCCACCGAGCAAGAAAAAAGCCTCTGGTTGTGAAAAGGCGGTAAAATTCGCTAAGGCTTGTCCTAATATTTTAGCCGTATAATCAAAGGCTTTGACGGCAATAAAATCTCCTTCTTCCGCTGCCTGAGTGATCTCTTCCCCATGGAGGTCCGCGAACGCAATATTTCTGAACCGGCTGTCTTCCATATAATGACTCATCATATAGAGAATAGTCCGCTTAAGGCCCGTGGCTGAAACATAAGCCTCTAACCCACCTTTAACACCCAATCCTGTTAACCTGCCGTCACCCAGGGTCATATCCACATGCCCCAGTTCACCGGCGAAACCATCATAACCGTCTATGAGCTTTCCGTTGGCAACAATGCCCGCTCCAAAACCTGTACCGAGTGTAACTACAATAAAGTCACTCATTCCCCTGGCATTGCCAAATAGCATTTCGCCAAGTGCGGCCGCACTTGCATCGTTCATGATCTTCATAGGCACTGAGATTCGGGTCTTTAATTTTTCAAGTATTGGTACGGTTCCTTTCCATATTAGGTTAGAGGCATTTTCTATGGTTCCGTTCTTACTTGATGCATTGGGTGCGCCGATACCTACACCCAGCACCTTAAACTTCTCAGGGTTCTTATCTAAAAGTTCATTAATGAGGCCATGGATCTTATCCAGGTAGTCATCAATATCCGGGTATTCCCTGGTTCTGAATGACGTCTTTTCCAGGCATTCGCCCTCTCTGGTAACGAGACCAATCTTGGTTTTGGTTCCGCCAATATCAACACCAGCTACAATATCCATATGCTATAGTTTTATTTAGAATATTCAAGTTATTGTTTTTTTGAGCTCCATAATACTTTTAAGATTAGGTTTAATCAAAAGGTAATATTAAGACTAATCATTAAATTTCCAACCAAAACCGGTTTTAAGGATGTAGTCATATTGGTTGCCTACAATGGCCGGCTGGTTATCATAATTAACAGTAGCCCCGAATTTGATATAAAAGTCCCAAGGAAGATCATACGAGATATTAAAGTTGAAATCACTTCTTACCCTGCCTTTCTCGGTTAAACTCGGTAATACTTTCAAATCTGATGTTATATCCAGGTCTTCCACATCAAAAACATTCAGATCGGCTTTAAACAAAAACTCACCTGAAGTTTTGTCCAGGGCAGGATCTACATAGTTCTCTATATTGAAATTGAACCCTGCAGATATTCCTAAATACATTTTTGAATTGCTTGCCACCAATTTTCCCGTCGTAATATTTGGGCTCCATCTAGCATCAAGTGCCTGTTCTGTATTTTGCAGGAAGGTAACTTCTCCGCCCAGGAACCAGTCTTTTTTCAGAAGTCTGAGAGTTTGTAAATTGGCATCCAGACGTGTAACGTCCTCGGCATTATCCTGAGTGGAACTCAAGTTATTTATATTACCCTCAAAGATCCATTTCCGGCCTGTAAAAGACAATCGTCCCGCGATATTAAACTGTTTGGCATTACTGGCTTTTGTAACATTGAAGCCCAGATCTATGGCGCCGGTAAACCTGCTAAAGAACTTGTCTTTCACTTCCTGTAAACCAATTATATGACTGATGGGCACTGTTTCTTCAACCCCATCCTCCGTGGTTATGGTCACTTTCCCTGGTTCTTTGGATCGGACATACCCGAAAAAATCCCTACCCTTTGTGAGCACGACAATACACTTGCGCTCAATAATGAGCTCACTGACTTCGGTAAATTCTATAGTAAAATCCTTATCGCTATAAACGGTTTCTATAGTCAGGATGCCGGCAAAAATAGATTTTACTTCACCATCAATGAGATTGTTGTTCTTTAAACGGAGTGTATCGTTTTGGGCAAATAACAAAGTCCCCCACAAGAGAAATAATATACTCAAGTATTTTTTCATATACCTATTATCAGCCGGGGTGCTTGTAACGGCAACAATCTTGCCGCAGTAAAATGCTACTTCTCGATACATCCTGACAGTACCGTCAGGACACCTGAAGTGACATTGGTTGAATTTTCATTTACCACTTTCAAAATTAAGTTTTCCAATATCCTTCGAACTAATTCTCAATACCCCAGCGTCTGTAGGCAGATCGCAGGAATTCCCCATAGATCTCTTTATGAATGCTGAATTGCTCTGGTGAGAGTATTTCCCGGAGATCCGCATCCTGCTTTTCCAGATAGTTGTTCAATTTTGATTTAAACTCTTCCTTGGTATAATCCTGGTCCTTATCGTCCAGCCTGGCAATTTTGGCCACGTAGTAGACTATCACGCTGCTGTACTGGGACGATTGTTCTTCTGTCAGTTTCATGCGCTCGACCTCTTTATTGAACCAGTTCTGGAGATTCGCCTTTTCCTCATAGCTATAGATCTGTACTTTACGGTCTTCTTTGCTCATTTCCTGTGCATTTACAGAAATGAGACCAATGCTAAAAACAAGTAGGAATCGTTGGAATATTCTAAACATAGAAATAGATTTTAGGGATAAAAGATAGTATTAATTGATGAATTTAGTTCATTTGGTTTACAAAGCTATTATCAATTCGGGCCACAGCATTGTCATTTAAAATATAACAACTATCTATTTGCAGGACAGGTTATCAATTGAGGCCATGGGCTAATTTCAATACGAATATTCATTATTTTTAATAATTGTAATGCAAAATTCAGCCGAACTATGAGATCTCTATATTGTTACTTACTGATTTTTCCTTTTACAATCTCAACTATCTATTCACAGGTTTATTCAGATAAAGTACTCAGCGAGGAACGCATTGCTGTTGTAGACAGCATTGCTGATGAACCTTATCCATATTTGCTGCCTATCTGGGGTAAAAAGGTCATTGAAAAAGGGTTTGATATCCCTTATTCAGCGGGTGTTGGTGTTAACTATGTCACTCAGACGTCGGATATAATCATTGATAACCTCCAGGTTGGTTTCAACAATGGCGAATTGATTCCGCTTGATGATTTCATTCGCTTTCCATCGGCTGTAGCAAGGGCAGATGGATT
>JBPCUI010000331.1:0-3231 GCA_051011235.1 Flavobacteriaceae bacterium | reverse complement strand
GTGTTCAATTGCACCGAGGGACAGCACTTTTTCACCCACCATTATCCACTTTCTATCCCAGGGACTTTTAATGTCCTTTATGCTACCTACAGGATAATTGTCCAGAATAAGCTTTACTGTGCCGGCGTTGTAAAGATTTATGTAGTAAACTAATTTTTCTTCCTTCGAATTCCCGTCTGCAACAGCATTTTGAGCGAGGTAAACCAGGTATTGGTCCAATTCGGATTCTTCCTGCTTAAACCCAAGGTAGTCCACATTCCCTTCGTCATCCACATACTTTTGAAGCAACGCGTCCCAACTTTCGTGTAGTTTCATTTCTTTGGGATTAGAGTCGGATTTTCTGTACCAGTCTCCAAAACAATCCATGATTCCTGCGGGCTGCAGTACAATCATTAGTATAAGACTCAAGGAATACATCATAGCCGAAATAACTATTTATTGCAGGTTCGAGATTAGTGGCATAAACTTACACTTGCAATGGAAACGGGGCGATACTTTTTAACAACACCCACCACCATTGTAATGCCAGGTGCTTTCGCTTACAAATATATTGTTGCTGGCACGGGATAGTGCTGCAGCGGTTTTATCACAGACGGCCATTGGCTGATTCTGCACCAAAACATGTCCTTTTTTATCATCAAAATACTCATCTTCTCCAAAATAGATCGCTGTCTTACCCGTAAACACACAGGGCCCGTCCTCTGGCATGGGATCTTTGATCGCTGCAATTTCTATTGATTCTATATGGATGAGTTCATCGGTAGGATAATGATTCGGAGACAATACCCTATAGCTCCTTCTCGCCCTGATCTCGATGGTGCCAAACCCGGCGTCGGTTAATAGTTTAACATATTGGTCAATCGGGATACTGCCACTTAAACAGAGCGCCCGAAGCCGATCGTCGTTCCGAAGTGTATCATTCATTGGTTGCTCGCAGGTAGGATCGCTCATAACTAGACGCCCATGCGGTTTTAGCACGCGATACATTTCGGCTATCGCTTTTTTCAGGTCCTCTTTCTTGAATATATTAAAAAGGCAATTTTGAGCAGCCACATCAATACTCTCATCTTCAGTAGGCAGGTGAAGCGCATCGCCTTTTAGGAGTTTTACATATTCTCTTTTGAACCACTCATTTTCTTCTTCGGCCAGTTTCAGATTATTTTTCGAAGCTTCCAGCATCTCACCTACAACATCTACACCAGTTACCCCGCCTTCTTGCCTTGAGAAATAAGCGAACTGCAAAAGTTCCATACCGCCACCAACACCTACATACAATACTTTAGGATTATCGATCAGGTCCTGAGCGGAAACGGTACTGCCACAGCCGTAATTCATCTCCAGCATGATCTTCGGGATAGACAGACCAGGAAACTGCCATACAGGATTGGTGGTGCAGCACAACCCTAGCTCGGGGGTTAGCGCGGCCTCTTTGTATAATTCGGTAGTGGCTTCCAGATAACTCATAATCTTTTTATTAATTCCTTAAACAAAATTATCATTTTTGGTTCCGTCCTGGACGCAACTTCCAGTATCTCTGCGATATTTACGGGCTGCAAATTTTCAGGGTCACATTCATCGGTCAGTACAGACACAGCTAGTATAGGTAGTCGTAAATGATTGGCTACAATTACTTCGGGTACCGTACTCATTCCTACGGCATCTGCCCCCAGGGTTTTGAGCATACGATATTCGGCCCTGGTTTCGAGTTGTGGACCTACAACGGCCACATAGACCCCTTTTTGAATTGAAATATCTTCTTCGGCAGCAATTTTCTCTATCAAGGAACGCATTTTGGGATCATAAGGTTCACACATGTCCACAAACCGATCCCCGAATTCCGCCACATTTTTAAATGCAAGCGGGGATCCACTTTGAAGGTTGATATGATCCTCAATGAGCATTATATCACCTTTATTGAAATCGAGGTTAATAGCCCCGGCCGCATTTGAAATGAACATTCTTTTGATTCCGAGCTGGTGCATCACCCTCACGGGATAAGTAATGTCTATCAAGTCATAACCTTCATACAAGTGAAAACGTCCTTGCATAACTACCACTTTCTTTCCTGCGAGCTCACCGTAAATAAGTTTTCCACTATGAAATTCAACTGTGGCTAGTGGAAAATAAGGGATGTTGTGATAATGGGCTACAATAGGATTTTGTATTTCTTCGACCAGTTTTCCCAGGCCTGTTCCTAAAACAATCCCGATTTCCGGGCTATCAAACCCTTTGTCTGTAAGATATTCAGTGGATTCGTCTAATTGTTGTTTTGTCATTTTTTCCAGGCTTTTAGAAAGTTTTGAAAAACCCCGACATTTTCAATGTCTTCATAAATATCAACATCGTTTCGAAGCGCAAGTAGCTCTACATTTTTTCCCTTCAGGTCTTTTAATGTCTCTTTGAATACGCTATTGGTCCCCCAGGCCTTCCCTGAAAACAATTTGGGTTCAGCAGCCTTCATGCCCAATAAATAATAACCGCCGTCTTTTGCCGGCCCTATAACATAGTCATTATGGTCTAGTACCTCGAAGGCCTTTATAAGATCCTCCTTGTTGAGGTCGTAAATATCACTTCCAATTATAATAATTTTCGAAAATCCTTTTTCAAAACCGAAATTAAAAGCGCTATCCATTCGTTCGCCCAGATCAGAACCCTCTTGTTTATACTTTTGATAGATATCATCGTCAAAAAAATCGCGCTTTGCAGGGAATTCAGAATAGAATACCCATTTGTGAACAGAAAGACCCCGGCTAATATCTGCAGTGTGCTTTACCAGAAAAGAATAGATGTTAAGGGCTATCTCCGACCCAACTGTTTTCGCCAGTCTGGTTTTGCATTTCCCCAACTCAATATTGCGGGTGAAGATTATAAGTAGGTCCTTATTCTGGTTTTTCAAGTCTTCTAAAATATCCGGCTAATATACTCTATTTGCATCAGTCAATAAATTGCCCCAATACTTACTGTAGGCATGTACATTTTGAGTCTCGTTACCCGTAGAATCCACAACTATATATCCTTTATTCTTCCACTCGAAAATACCGCCATAAAGATTATTTACCTCTGTATAGCCCATATCCAGGAACTTTTCACCAATATTTTCAGAGCGTACCCCAACCGAACAATAAACTACAATGCTAGTATCAGTCCGAGAAAAAGCGGTTTTGATCCTATCCAAAGAAAATGATTTATAACCTACCCATTGTGCACCCGGGATATGACTTACATCGTATT
>JBPCUI010000330.1:0-3049 GCA_051011235.1 Flavobacteriaceae bacterium | reverse complement strand
AAGAAGTAGTGCCAATAAGTAACCCAGGGGCGATATATAGCTATCAGAACGCTCTATTTGCACTTTCAGGGGAGATGATGCACAAAGCTACTGGCCAGGAAGTCACTAAGGCTTTGGAGAGTAATTTTTTCGAGCCGCTGGAAATGTGTTCCACCACAATGGATCATGAAACATTAGTAAATGCAGAAAATGTTGCAATACCCCATTCAAAAAGGAGAAACCGCTGGAAACCCAAAAAGCTCAGGAATAGTTATTACAACGCTGTTGTGGCCGGAGGCATCAATGCCAGTGCACTTGATATGGCCAAATGGATGCGCTTTTTACTAGGGCATAACCCTGAAATAATGAAAAAGGCCGATCTGGCAGAAGCTTTTAACCCTTTTATTGAAATTAAAGGTCATATTAAATATTACCACCGCTGGCCTGGACATATATCGTCGCACTACGGATTTGGGTGGAGGATCCATAAATTTATAGAGGACGATACCAGGGTGGAAAAAACAATTTGGCACCACGGTGGGAGTGTAAACAGTTACAGAAATGAAATCGCAGTCTATCCGGAAGCCGATCTGGGAATTTGTGTTCTTTTAAACAACAATTCCAGGCGGGCTAAAACAGTGGTGCCGGACCTCTACAAAATAGTTCAGAAGGTTTATACCCTTACTACAACCAAAATGCCCTTTAATGGCATTCCAAATTCTACCGAAGCTATCAGTAGTAATTTAATATCTGATTTTTAAAAGCTTCGAAAAAACTAAGATTGGAATTATTTCCAAAGATTTTCAAACCTGGCACTGAGGATTTTATACTGATTGTACCTAAAAGGTGTATTCAAGTTTACTTTTTCTAAAGTTTATCATCAATTTGAACACGCTCGGTTTTCTCGGAATTCAAATCTTCTGAGTGTGGTTCAATAATCAGTTCTGCACTCATAGCCGGATTGCTATCGATGAGTATAACAATGGTATACTTACCAGGGCCAAAATCTCCGCTGAAAACACCATCCCCGCTATAATCCCAGCGTTGAAGCCAAACTCCATTCCCGGGTTTTAATTCCATTTCATGTTCATTTACCACCTCCCCATTGAAATACCACCTCCATCCAAATTTTGATATAGTAGATGCATCGGTCACCTTCAAATATGCGTAATAAGCACCTTCTTGAGGATCCTCAACATTGATTTTCATACCCGGAGGAGCCATATTTGAAGCAAAAACTGCATAGAGATCTGTAATATTTTGTGAAAAAGTAGTACTGGGGTCAACAGCTTGTCCGTTTGCTTCTACTTTTGTTGCAAAGATCAGGCCCTTTGGCGGCGATTGTGCATTATAAAGCTCTGAAAGCCATTGAGGGTTAACCCAGTATATGATCCCCGCAACGAAAAATAAGATAACGGGTATCCAAAGAAATTTTAGTTTTTTGTTCGATAATGATGGCGCGGAACCGCTCACCTTACCTTTTCCCTTCATATCTGCTAATTGGGGAATGGCCAAATCATCATTTGATATCGCATATAAGGTGATATCCCTTTCAATATTTTTAAAAGTGAAATCGCCAATTTTTACTGTTTTGATTGCGGGATGATTTTTTACCTGAAAATAGATATCGGAACTAATTAGTACGGAATTAGCCACGCCCATAGATTCAATACGTGAAGCTATATTTAAACCATCGCCGAAGATATCATGCCCCTTGCGAACTATCTCTCCTATATGAATTCCTATCCGCAGTGGAACATAAGGCTCTGTCCTCAGATTCTTTTGTATGCTTATTGCACATTTTATGGCGTTAACAGCACTTGAAAATATCATAAGACTCCCATCCCCATAAGATTTGATAATCTCCCCTTCATATTTTTCCGATTGAATTTTAAGAACGTCTTCAAAGTGCGTGAGCTTTGCCAGTGCCTTCTGCTCATCTTTTTGCATCATGGAAGAGTATCCCACAATATCTGCAAAAATGATTACCGATATGAGTCGATCTAGATTATCCATAAAGTGCTATAACTGATCTTGTTGCATTTTTTAATTTATAAATATGATTTAACCAACCAATTTGATATTCGATTTGACAATATTAATAACCAGTTACTATTTTAGCTATCCGGCACATTATCCAATGCGAGTTTTAATCCATCGATCAACTGTTCTATTTCCTCACTGCTTGTGTAATGCAAAAAGGACATTCTCAAAACGCCCGGATCTGAGGGGATACCCATATCCATAAGCGGCCTCACCGCGTAAAAATCGCCTGTTCCTAACATCAGTTTATGATCAGTCAGATTTGCATATACTTTTTCCAGGTCTTTGCTTAGCGGAAGGATAGAAATAGTGGGCATTCTTCCTTCTGCCTCATGAGGCCCCAATATCCGAATATCCTCCCGGGATCTTAAAAACTCAAATAATGGCTGCATAAGGGCCTTTTCATGGTCTCGAAATAGCCTGTTTAATTGGATATTTCTTTCGGCGGGCGTTCCTTCTTCATTGAAATGATGATTGTAAACAGCATCAAAATAGTCCAAAATTCCGCAGACCGACCCAATCTGCGCATGATCCGGTCCGGCCGGGGTAATCATGCTCCTACTAACACCTTCCTTAAAAAAATGAGACTGATTTTCCATTTTTCCTAAAATATCCTTATCAACATACATCAGGCCTAAATGAGGCCCATATGTCTTGTATAGGGAGAAAAGATAAATATCCGCCCCCAGGGACTTTAAATCCGGAAATCCATGGGGCGCATAAGCTACCCCGTCTACCACACAAAGAGCGCCCTGTTCATGAGCCATTTGACTTATTGTTTTAACAGGATTGATGTGGCCAATGACATTCGAACAATGCGGAAAAGCCACCATCTTAATTCGGTCTGTAAACAGACCTGCTAAATCATCTATGTGCAACATGCCCGTTTCCGAATTCACATGCCACTCTGTAACTTTTATGCCCCGTTCTGCTAATCTTCGCCATGCACCTGCATTGGCTTCGTGATCCTGGCATGAAACTATGATTTCATCGCCTTCTTTCCCCATTGGGCACATAGCATTTGCCA
>JBPCUI010000329.1:0-4928 GCA_051011235.1 Flavobacteriaceae bacterium | reverse complement strand
AACCAACAAAGCTGCACACGAAAAGGAACTGTTCGGGCACCCTATTGGCCTCTATATTTTATTTCTAACCGAGATGTGGGAGCGCTTTTCCTATTATGGTATGCGCGGTATCCTTGTCTTGTACATCACCGCCCAGACAGTGGGCGAAAATCCTGGATTGGGTTGGTTGGATGCGGAAGCCCTGTCTTTGTACGGATGGTATACCATGCTTGTCTATGTGGCTTCGATCCCCGGGGGTATTATTGCAGATAAGATCCTGGGGCAAAAGAAGTCCGTTATGGTGGGTGGTTTTCTTTTGGTAGCGGGTCACGGTATTTTGTCCATTGAACAGATGTGGGCCTTTTACTCTGGATTGGGTCTTATTATTGCAGGTGTAGGGATGTTGAAACCTAATATCTCGACCCTGGTAGGCGGCCTTTACAAACCAGGAGATGAGCGAAGAGACAAAGGATTCTCTATTTTCTATATCGGCATAAATACCGGTGCGGCCCTGGCTGCTTTAGTGGTTGCAGTTGTTGCCGATGTCTATGGTTGGCATGCCGGTTTTGGTTTGGCCGCTATAGGAATGGTATTGGGGCAGGTGATTTATCTGTCCGGTCAGAAATATCTGGTGAAAGTAGGTAATAAGCCAAAGAAACAAACCGTGGATAGTGATAACGTGTCTATTGGTAAGATCTTTTCAATGCAGTTCAGCAAAAAGACACCGCTCATGGCCACGCTGGTACTGGCAGTGCTTTCTGTGGCAGTGGCCTGGTTCTATATCGAAAACCAGCAAATAGCGTATATCATTTTCTTTTTATTCCTGTCATTAGTGGTTGGTATGATGATTACAATTTATGGCGATCTCGAGTCGAAAGTTGAGAAGGATCGCTACCTGGTTTTGTTGTTATCCTTTATAATCGTCATTGTATTTTGGGGTGCCTTTGAACAGGCCGGGGGACTGATGAACCTCTATGCCGAGAACAGAACCGACCGGTTTCTATTGGGCTACCAGATACCTGCAGCGGCCTTTCAATTCTTCAATCCATTTTATATAATAATATTTGCTGTACCAATCGCAAATTTTTGGATGTGGTGGAAGCACAGGGGCAAAGAAGCATCATCACTTTTTAAAATGGCCAATGGAGTCATTATTATGGGTCTTGGATTTGTTTTTATGGTCTTTGCATCCATGGAGTACGAAAACGTTGGTAAATCAGCATTGTACTGGCTCGCTTTGGCTTACTTGTTCCACACGATCGGTGAACTATGCGCTTCCCCGGTTGCGCTTTCTTTTATTACCAAGTTGGCTCCGGTGAGATATGGTGCACTGATGATGGGCGTATATTTTGCGGCCACGGGGCTCGGTAACAAAGTAGCAGGTGTTATTGGAGAATCTGCTTCCGAAGCGGGCGAACTAAACATCTTTGCTGGTATAACTATTTTCTGCGTCATCTTTGGTATTTTGGTGATCACTATAATTAAGCCATTAAAGAGGCTAACCCATAAAGCTGAAGATCTCCGTGAGACGACCAGGGATGAAGAGGCAGAGCCTTTTGAATTAGCCGACGATTAAATATAATTTGTGAGCTTTAGCGAATGCTGCTACAAGTTCACCAAACAGCAATAGTCTTATGAATACAGATATTGAAAACTTATTTAAGGACAAGGTACTCGGCCACCCAGCTGGCTTGTTTGTGTTGTTTTTTACCGAAATGTGGGAGCGATTTTCCTTTTATGGAATGCGTATCCTGCTTGTTCTGTTCCTAACGGCTCCGTTGGTCAGTGATAACCCGGGTTGGGATTGGCCCAGAGAGCACGCATTGGCACTGATAGGCACCTATGCTTCGCTACTTTATCTAACCCCGATTATTGGCGGTTACATTGCAGATAAATTCACTGGCTATAGGCTGGCCGTTGTGATAGGTTGTACCGTTATGACCTTGGGCCACGCTTCCATGGCCCTCGAAACCACTTTTTCGTTTTACGCAGGGCTCGCACTCTTGGTGATTGGTACCGGATTCTTTAAGCCCAACATCACCTCCATTATTTCGGAAATGTACAAAGGAAAGGAAGCTAAAAAGGATGGTGCCTATACAATATTTTACATGGGCGTGAATGCCGGGGCCTTCTTCGGAATGATGCTTTGCGGCTATCTGGCCGAGAATTACGGCTGGTCCTGGGGATTTGGCCTGGCCGGTATTTTTATGTTCCTGGGGATGTTACAATTCTTACTCGCAAAGAATTTATTTGGTCTCATAGGTGCCAGACCCAGCAAAATATATGAAGTTGAACTACCACAAAATATTACTGAAGAAAGTGCTGAGCCCAGAAGAGATGAGCAAGATCCTGACTTGGCCAGGAGAAACCCGTTCACTGTGCTGGACTATGTGCTGATCACTTTGAGTTCACTCGGAGGTCTCCTTTATCTCTTTAATGATCCATTAGAAAAAATTGGTGATATCAACCTCCTGCCATTCCAATTAGGGGGCCTTTCAGGCTCCAATGTAATTGTGCTGGCCGCCTTGGTGTTGTTTCTTACACTACTGGTCACCAGGGTTGCACGTTATGCACCACTTGTCAGGGATCGGATTATTGCGGTTGCCATTTTCGGATTGTTCACGGTCTTCTTCTTTGCGGCTTTTGAACAGTCTTTAGGATCGATGACATTGTTCGCACGGGACTATACTAATCGGGCATTGGTAGGCTCTTCCGCTATGATTTTTAAAGTTGTTGATGCCCTCTTGACTACGATACCCTTAATGATTATTACCTGGGTGTTGTATTTGCTATTCAAAAAAACCTATTCAAAAATAGGATGGTCCAATATTGTTCTTGCGCTGGCTTTTGTTGGAGTTTGGGCGTTGGTCCTGTTCAGACTGACAGATAAGTTTTCGCAGGAGGGCAACCAGATCGATGCAACATGGTTTGGCATCCTTAATTCCTTCTTTATTATTACGCTGGCCCCGTTCTTTACAAAATGGTGGGAGAGCAAATACAATCCTAGTGCTGCGATGAAATACGCACTCGGATTAATTTTATTAGGCCTGGGCTTTGCGATCCTGGCATATGGATCCGCCGGGATTCCACAAGGTTCTAAAACAGCCTCAGTAAGTATGGTTTTCCTGATCTTCGCCTATCTGTTGCACACAATGGGTGAATTATGTTTGTCGCCAGTTGGTCTTTCATATCTCAGTAAGCTGGTGCCTCCGAGGATGATCGGTTTTATGTTTGGGATTTGGTATCTCGCCATCGCTATCGGCCAGAAATCTGCTGGTACCTTGGGTGGAATGATCGACAAGATAGGTGAGCAGTACTCGCTGTCTGTCTTCTTCCTGATATTTACCCTGGCACCAATTGGGATGGGTATTGTTTCGATGATACTCAATCCGGTCCTTAAAAAACTTATGCACGGGGTACGCTAACTCTATCTAATCGAGATAAATTGCCCCGTCAATATTCGTATCGTGGAATGGAATGCCCAATTTGTGGCAACTTCTTTTCCATCGCTTAACATAGCTCTTGTAATTGCTGCCATCCGCAATCACAAATTCAGGTTTGATTTTGGAAAGATACCTGTCCAGGTTGATGGCAGGTGAATCCGTAAGTAGTACAATACCTGGTTTGGAATGTGGAAATACCAGTACGTCCGGACTGTCTATGATCATAAGTTTTTTTTCATTGAGCCGGTAAATGTTTCTCAATGAGTCGAAAGAAACAGACCCGATATTCTCGGAAACCATATACCGACTCAGCAGCTTTTTTGCTTCTTCCGGGTGATCTGTCAATACATTTATATGAGTTCCCTGCCGGTAAAAAAGCACAGTTTCGCCAACGGAGTGCAAAAGACCAGCTTCCACCTTGGATCTGGATAACACAAATGCCGACAAACTCCATAATTGCAAAGCGACAAAGCAAACGAGTACAGCAATAATTCGCGCGGGCTTTAACTTTTCAGTTGTATAAATTATACAAATAATGAGAATGCCAGTCAGCAGAAGATGACCTTTGTCAAAATAGATGTTTGTGAAAAGAAAAGCCTCCTGATGGGCGATCCAATCAATAGTGGTGTTCATCATTCTTATGATACTGTCATATAGAAAGATCAAAAAATCGGGTATGATGGTAAATACTGCCATAATTACAATTACAAAGCCTAACCCAAGGATAATTCCAAGGAATGGCACGATGACCATATTCGAAATAAAAAATAATCCTGGGAATTGATGAAAGTAGTACAGGCTCAGTGGCAATACACCTAGCTGCGCAGCGAGTCCTACGGAGAATAACTGCCAAGCTTTCCGCGGCAAAAAATGGTTTGGCATCCAGAAACGGACCAATTTCGGATAGAACCATAATATTGAGAATACAGCCGCATAACTCAGTTGAAAACCCAACTGGAAAAGAAAGAGGGGATCGATAAACAGAAGGATGAATAACATTGATAGCGCCAGGATGTTGAATGAGCTTCCGGGCCGGTGAAGGAATAGGGCATATGCAACAAAGCTAAACATGGTTACGGCTCTTACTACAGATGCGGAAAATCCTGCGATCAGCGCAAACGCCCATAATAAAAGAACGATAATGAGCAATTTAATGGTCCGGCCACCAGGTAGCGATTCCAGTGGTTTAAGGAGGATCTGCAGCATGAGCAATACAATCCCTACATGCAATCCGGAAATAGCCAAAATATGAATAGCACCTGCATTTTTATAGCTCTTAAAAGTCGCCTGGTCAATTTCCCTCCGATCTCCAAGTAAAAGGGCCTGGATAATGGATCTTTCAGTTTTACCAAAGCCAAGTTTTTTAAGATCTGCAATGATTTTCCCCCTTGTCCTTGCTGCCAATCCAATGAGTGTTCGCTCGTCTGACGAATGCGATAAAAAGGGCACATTTGTGAGGTTAATCTTGTGGTAGACACCCAGGTTCTGCATGTAGTTCTGATAGTT
>JBPCUI010000328.1:0-4123 GCA_051011235.1 Flavobacteriaceae bacterium | reverse complement strand
CTAAAGTGTATTGACATTGTTGAGATCCTCAAATGCTTCCTTGAGACGTTCTACAAATGTATTTTCACCTTCCCTGAGCCAAACCCTCGGATCGTATTTTTTCTTATTGGGTTGGTCTTCTCCTTCGGGGTTGCCTATCTGGGATTGAAGATAGTCTTTTTTATCCTGGACATAATCTCTTACGCCGGTCATGAATGCGTATTGCAAATCGGTGTCGATATTCATTTTGATAACGCCATAACCAATTGCCTCCCGAATTTCGTCTAATGAAGAACCGGATCCTCCATGAAATACAAAATCAATATGATTATTTGCAACACCGTATTTGTTTGAAACGTATTCCTGTGAATTTTTAAGGATTTTCGGAGTAAGCCTAACATTGCCGGGTTTGTACACGCCGTGTACATTGCCAAAGGCAGCCGCAATTGTAAATCTCGGGCTTATTTTGGAAAGCTCTTCATAGGCATAGGCTACTTCTTCCGGTTGGGTGTACATTTTAGAATCGTCTATATCAGTGTTGTCCACACCATCTTCCTCCCCGCCGGTAACACCGAGCTCTATCTCGAGTGTCATATTCATCTTGCTCATCCTGGACAGATACTCCTTGCAAATCTCAATGTTTTCTTCGATCGGTTCTTCAGAGAGATCGATCATATGAGAGCTGTACAATGATTTGCCGGTTTCGGCAAAATACTTTTCACTTGCATCGAGCATTCCATCTATCCACGGGAGTAATTTCTTAGCACAGTGATCTGTATGCAGTATCACGGTTGCTCCATATGCTTCCGCTAATTCGTGAATATGTTTGGCTCCTGCCACTGCTCCGGCTACGGCTGCTTTTTGCGATTCATTGGAAAGGCCTTTTCCTGCATTGAACTGGGCACCGCCGTTAGAAAATTGTATGATGACGGGCGAATTCAATTCAGCTGCTGTTTCCAAAACCGCATTTACGGTACTTGATCCTATAACGTTAACTGCAGGGAGAGCAAAACCATTATCCTTTGCATATTTAAAGATGGCTTGTACTTCGTCTCCTGTGGCAACGCCGGGTTTAATATTGTGGGACATATTGTTATGTGTAGTTATTAAGTTGAGATGAGGCAAATGTAATAAAATAATTAGGTCTAAAAAGGATAATTGATCCCAATTTGGAACACGGCATTTGCGAAATTATAATCCCGAAACCATCTATCGGAAAGCTCCTCTGCAGGATTATAGGTTTTGAATCCCGTATCTATACGGAATACAAAATAGTTAAAGTCATAGCGAAGTCCAAAACCGGTACCCAATGCAATATCGGCCAGGGAACTGAAACCGTTAAAAGTTGCTTCCGGGTCTTCAACGTTATCCCAAACATTCCAAATATTCCCTGCATCGGCAAATATCGCACCTTTAAGACTTCCGGCCACTGGAAATCGATATTCAAGGTTAAATGCCAGTTTAAAGTTGGCTTCATTGAAATCGTTTACGTTATCTGTACGCCCTGGTCCCAAAGAATATGGAAACCAGGCCCGGTTATCGTTAGACCCCCCTCCGAAGTAACTCCGAACGAAAGGAATACTGTTTGAATTGCCATAGGGAATTGCTATACCTCCAAATGATCTAAACGCAAGAACTTTAGACCGTCTTAGGTCCCAATGCTTAATATATTCCAGTTCTGTTTTCATGTATTGTGAAAAAGGCACCCCAAAAACAAGGCGATCACCAACATCATTTTTTTGGAAAGGAATGATATTGGATATCCCGGCCAACACATTTCCGGCACTTTCTACCTTAAATCGCAAATTATAAAAGCTATTGTCATTTA
This sequence comes from Flavobacteriaceae bacterium, assembly GCA_051011235.1. Taxonomy (GTDB): domain Bacteria; phylum Bacteroidota; class Bacteroidia; order Flavobacteriales; family Flavobacteriaceae; genus JAHEJJ01. The sequence goes on along the minus strand of JBPCUI010000328.1, from coordinate 2,316 downwards.
TATTGGCCTTATTATTTTTGGTGAAGGTGTAGTTACTCGCGAAGATGAGATTGTTCTCGGTGAGTCTTATCCTTCTTTCCTCTATACTCCTCACGTCGTCAAAATCCTCCTGTGTAGAAGGTACTGAACCTGTGAGAATAGCATCTGTAAATCCGGTAGTTCCTTCTGGTATAATTAGCGCAAATGGGACAAGCGGATCGCCGGTAGGCTCAAAAAATTCCTGCAGGCTGGGTTCATCTGTATAATCCTGTGCTACAGTATTTAAATTGCTGTAGGTGGTTTGATATACATTGTAGAAACGATCGGGATTTACATTGCGCAGGTATTGGACATTGAGCAATTCTACATTGTGTTTTTTGGAGTTTGAGGGAGACCAGTTATACCCGAGGATATTATTAAAAGTCTGTTTGTCCAGCCCGATATTCTTTTGGAAAGTAGTTCCTAACGAAATTCTGGTTCTGGGTAGGGTATAAGAAGGCACTATTTTTTTAGTATTTACGAATGGGAACCAAAATCTGGGGAAGGTTATATTGATATCACCCCCCACTTCTGTGAAAAACTGTTCCGTGGAGCTATCATCACTTAATAAACCGAAAGACGCTGCGGCAGATAAGCTCAATGTTTCTGCACCTCCAAAAATATTTCTAGAAACGAGTGATGTTCCGATTCCTATTCCGAGTATCTGGATATTGGAATGAGTAACATCAAAATCCAGTCCCAATGAAAATTTAGGTCGGGCCGCGAGATATATGTTCGATGTGAGTTTGGTTCCTGTACTATCTTCAACAAAAGCAATATTCGGGTATTTAAAGGTGTTTAAGTTAGTAATTTGTCTAAGGGTGCGTATGCGGTCTATTTCTCTGTATATACTGTCTTTTTGTATAAAAATTGCATCGGTCAATGCTTTAGGTTTGTAGCGTAACTTACCTGTATAGTGTATGGAGTAATTATCCACATCAATTGTTTTAAGGCTGTCTTCATCTACATTAAATGTATGATCCGGATAGATATTTATCTTTTCGAACCGATAAATGTTATACGGTGATCTGGTGATTGCAGTATCTCCCCTTCGCCTGAGGTCTCCGATATTTAATTCAACCTTCATTCGCTGATCATCATTAGCTGGAGTTGTATCCCGGAGTATATTGTAGTTAATTGAACTCTCCTGAAAATTATAGACGCCCGAATTCCGGAACAAATTGGTCAGTCTTGATCTTTCGTTGTTGAAATCGGTTAAATCAAATTGCTTATTCTCTGATATAAATGATTTGTCGGCGTGTATTTTATAGACGGAATCGATTACAGCGGAAGAGACATTTCTGCTAAGAGAATCTACTATATAAGGTTTACCCAGTTCAATATGGTAATTTATTTCGGCTCTTCTCTTTTTCTTCCCCGGGATAATTTCATAAGCTGCATTGTTATTAAAATAACCCTTGCTGCCATAGTACGCACTTAACCTGTTGGACGACTTTTGAGCTTTGGCAGTATCAATTACATGCGGTGCTTCACCTATCCTTTTAAACCATTCGCTATAACCTTTAACGAGAAATGATTCGCCTAGTCTGTTTACCTGTTTCTTTGAGATTATATTGCTCAGTCTTTGTTCTCTTTTATCTTTCCGATATAGCCAGTCCCGGTAGGATGAATCTGGATTTACCTTGGCTAAATTGTAAATATTCAAACGCAGGGGAAACCCTAACAAGGTGCTATTGGGTTCTTGAACAATCAGGCTTTCAATGTCTTGATTTTTAACCTTTTGCTCATCGACGATAATATTATTTTTGGAAAGAAGAAGTTCGTTTTCGCCAACTCTTTTAAGCGTATTGCAAGATGAGATGAAGACCACTATGGATAATAAACCTATTTTTACAATTCTATTGGAAAAATACCCGTGGGTCTTCATATAGGCCAAAATTACACTATTTGAATGGTTGTTAAAAACCAAATAAAGTTTATAAAAAGTCTACAGCAAAAAAAGTACCGAAACCAACACAGGCTTTTTGTTGCAGAAGGAGTTAAGTTGGTCGGTGAGCTTTTAAATTCTCAATTATCACCTGCTTATCTATATTCAACTGATGATAATTTTAGGGCGGAAGAGGACATAGATCCTCAAATAATTTCGGAATCAGATCTAAAGAGAATGAGCGGTCTGAAGACGCCCAACAAAGTGCTGGGAGTATTTGAAATGCCAACATCGGGTCCTCTTGTTTATTCTAAGTGGATACTGGCCTTGGATAGGGTACAGGATCCCGGAAACTTAGGAACTATTATTAGGCTTGCAGACTGGTTTGGTATTGATCAATTACTCTGTTC
>JBPCUI010000327.1:0-9436 GCA_051011235.1 Flavobacteriaceae bacterium | reverse complement strand
GCTAAAATTCCGCTTGAAATTTGTTGCGAATGCAATCCTTGAAGGTTTAACATATTCAAAGTTTTCCGGAATTACCAGAACAGGGCATTTGTAAACGGCCTTGATAATCCGAACCGTATTGCTCCCCATAAAAACTTCATCGAATCCCGAAGCTCCTTTGGTTCCGGTTACGATTAGATTAATATCTGCCGAATCGACCAAATCTCTTATCTCATCTGTGAGCAGGCTGAAGGAAGAAATGGTTTCAAACCGGTGATTTGGATATTTACACTCCGTATTAATTTGCTCCACAAGATCTCGAAGGCCATTCTCGGACTGGGACCGGACGTTGTGCTCCAACATTCCGCCTTGTGCACTGGCCGCCATAAACCTACTGTGTACAATTGCCGGTGTAAAGGTGTTGAGCAAATAAAAAGTACAGGGTTTATTCCTGTATAATTGAATGGCATACCTAATAGCATTCCAGGCGTTGGCTGAGAAGTCCGTTGGGAGCAAAATATTTTTCATGTTCAATTCAATTTGAAGAACATGTAAAAATAGCCTCGTAATCAGGTGGAAACTATGATATATGTCAGCTTTTAAACTCTGTTCTAAATAGAGTCTAATATACTGAATATCAATTTATTATGTCTTTGTATTCTCTGGCAATATGGAAACTCCCGGCTTGGTAAATTGAACTGAGAAATGTGATTAAACAGAGATTTCAGTAACCGATTTATGAGAAGTTGGGTCAAAACCCTTCGGCCAGGTCCCTTAATTTCTTTTCGTCGGCTATGCCTAATTTTTTACCCCTGCTCTTGAGCATTCCTTTTCTTTTAAACTCCGAGATTATCCGGATACAGGATTCTGTAGCAGTGCCCACTACATTGGCAATATCCTCTCTGGAAAGTGTAAGTGTAAGATATCCGTCCTGATCTTCACCGTAATTGCTCTTTAAATAAAGGAATGCCTCTGCAATGCGTTGCTTTACAGTTTTTTGTGACATATTTACAATTACATCATCTGCCTCACGCAGATCGTGTGCCATATGCCTTAAAACTTCAAAAGTAAAATCAGGATTTTTATGTAATGTGTTGACGATTACTTCCTTTGGAATAAAGCAAACTTCCATGTCATTAACGGCCACTGCAGATAAGTTTGCAGATTCTTCGGCGATTACAGACCGCTGACCCATAACCTCTCCCTTAGTGGCGAGTTTTACAACCTGTTCTTTCCCGTTTGCGCTGAGTTTGGAAAGCTTAGAAACACCATCCCGAACACAGTAGACTCCTTTGAGCTTTTCTCCTTCTTCGAACAGGGAATCGCCTTTCTTTATTTTTTTGGTCGTCTTTCTGGATGAAACCTGCTTGAGCTCATCTTTGCTCATGGCCCGAATAGAGTTAAACTGTCTGATGATGCAATTTTCACACCGGCTTTCCGAATCCATGTCCAGGTATATCTGAATTAATGAATAAAAGTAGGTAAAAGCTGATAATAATCATATAAATTTTAGGTAATTTACAGGAGTTTTGCGCCCGGGTATTCTAGTAAGTAAATGTGCATGGAACCGACTAATTGTTACCACTGCGGAGATCAGTGTGATACGGAGGACATCGTTTATGACGATAAAAACTTCTGCTGCTATGGATGCAAAACGGTTTACGAAATATTCAGTACTAACGATCTATCCGATTATTATAACTTACAAGCAGCTGCTGGTGCTTCTCCAAAAGAGATTAAGGGAAAGTACGATTTTCTCGATAATGCTGATATTGTTGAGAGACTGATAGATTTCCAGGACGATAATGTTCAGCTTGTAAGCCTCTATATTCCCCATATTCATTGTAGTTCGTGCATTTGGATTCTTGAAAATCTCAATAAACTATTGCCTTCGGTTATCAGTTCACAGGTAGATTTTCCAAAGAAAAGTGTACAGATCTCCTATAAGAGTGACTATTTACATCTTAAAGACCTTGTAATTCTATTGGCGAGAATTGGGTATGAGCCTCATATATCGCTCCAGGACTACGATGAAGAAGAAAACCGAAAAGACAGGAGCCTGATCTATAAGCTCGGTGTTGCCGGATTTGCTTTTGGAAATGTGATGTTCCTTTCATTCCCGGAATATCTGGACTTGAATACAGGGCAGGCCGGTACAGAGGAGTACTGGCTTGCACAATACAAATTTCTTTTTAGGTGGCTGATGTTCGCATTTTCCCTGCCGGTTGTTTTTTATGCCGCCCAGGATTATTTTATATCTGCCCTGAAAGGATTGAGATCCAGGTTTCTCAACATTGACGTCCCCATCGCATTGGGTATAGGCGTTCTCTTCGTTCGAAGTACTTATGAAATTGCTTTTGACTTGGGCTCCGGGTTTTTCGACTCGCTTACGGGCCTGGTATTCTTTCTGCTGATCGGTAAATATTTTCAACAAAAAACATATTCCTTTCTGTCCTTCGAAAGAGATTATAAATCATATTTCCCTATCGCCGTAACTCGGATTAAGCAGGGTGAACATGAGGAAAATATACCGGTTTATGAAGTTAAGTCCGGTGACCGGCTACTAATTCGCAATCGCGAAATCATACCAGTAGACAGCATCCTGATCAAAGGCAGTGCGCAGATAGATTACAGTTTTGTCACAGGAGAATCCCAGGCAGTGGCCAGGGAATCCGGCGACAGGCTTTATGCAGGGGGCAAGCAGTTAAATAGTCTGATCGAAGTAGAAGCCTTAAAGTCCGTTTCCCAAAGTTACCTCACCCAACTGTGGAGCAATAAAGCCTTCCAAAAAATCAAGACCAGTGCGTTTCAAAACCTCACAAATAGCATCGGCAAGAAGTTTACAGTTGCCGTCCTTACCATTGCCATTATTGCCACAGCATACTGGCTCTATCAGGACCCTTCCAAAGCACTGAATGTGTTTACAGCTGTGCTGATCATTGCCTGCCCCTGCGCCATTGCACTTTCCGCCCCTTTTACACTCGGAAATATGCTTCGAATATTTGGGCGGAGAAAATTCTATCTGAAAAATGCAGATGTAATAGAGCAATTAGCACAGGTAGATACAACTATTTTCGACAAGACCGGTACAATCACCTCGAGTTTGGAAAACAACGTATGCTATCGAGGAGTGGAGCTGAGCAAAGAAGAATCTGTAATGCTAAAAAGTACGCTAAGGGCATCTAATCATCCCTTGAGTCGCACCTTGTACTCCATTTTAAATGAGCATAACATTTACACACTCGATGAATTTAACGAAGAACTAGGCCGTGGAATTGAAGGAGCAAAAGACAGCAGGCGTATGAGAATCGGATCAGCGGAATTCGTAGGAGAAGAAGAGAGGGATCCCGAAAGTACTTCTGTACATGTCAGTTACAATAATACTTATAAAGGATGCTTTGCGATTCATAACGTATACAGGGAAGGCGTATTTGATGTGCTAAGTGAAATTGACAATCACATGGATATCGCGCTGCTTTCCGGAGACAATGCCAGCGAAAAACAAAATCTGGAAAAGAACTTACCTAAACTAACACCGATGTATTTTAATCAAAGTCCAACCGACAAACTAAACTTTGTCAAAACTCTTCAGCACGAAGGACGGCAAGTACTTATGGTTGGCGACGGACTTAACGATGCCGGAGCATTGGCGCAGAGCGATGTAGGATTGGCCATCTCTGAGGACATCAACGTTTTTTCACCGGCCTGTGATGCTATTTTAGAAGCTTCCAAATTCAAGCAACTATTTAACTATATCAAGGCCTCCAAACGGGCCATGACCATTATAAAACTGAGCTTTATCTTATCTTTTCTTTACAATATTGTGGGTCTGTATTTTGCGGTAACCGGTCAATTGGCTCCGGTTGTAGCTGCAATTTTGATGCCATTGAGTTCGATAAGTATTGTAGGATTCACAACGCTCGCAACAAATTTTAGCAGTAGAAATTTAAGCTGATCAAAACCTGATATAAGTCATTTTTTGACTATCTTTTCGGGTGTAGATTTACGCCAATTTTCAGGTAAGGGTATGAGTGTCATCTATATTTTATTGACTATCAGCATTGTTGTTGCGGTCATCTTTTTCATCGCTTTTATATATTCTGTTAAGCGAGGTCAATATGATGATTCGTACACACCTTCCGTGCGCATGCTATTCGAAGACGAGCTTGTAAAAAAGGAGAAAGAATTGGAACCGGAATCAAATAAATAAATCCAACTGAATAAAAGTCAAAACGCTTAATTATGGAAGTACAACAATTTCATTACGATAATAAAATCGTTCAGAAATTTCTCTATGCCACTCTTGTATGGGGACTTGTAGGGATGTTAGTGGGCTTGCTGCTTGCATTTATGTTTATATTCCCTAACATCACCGATGGCATTTCCTGGCTTAGCTTTGGCAGACTGAGACCATTGCACACCAATGCCGTGATCTTTGCCTTTGTAGGCAATGCCATGTTTGCCGGAGTCTATTATTCTACTCAAAGATTACTTAAAGCCAGAATGTTCAGCAACGCTTTGAGCAATTTTAATTTTTGGGGTTGGCAGGCGATCATAGTCGCCGCCGCCGTTACCTTACCCCTGGGGTATTCCACTTCCAAGGAATATGCAGAATTAGAGTGGCCTATCGATATTGCTATTACACTTGTTTGGGTTGCTTTTGGCTGGAATTTTATTGGAACCATGCTCAAAAGGAGACAACGTCACCTCTACGTAGCTATCTGGTTCTATCTCGCAACCATCGTTACGGTTGCAGTACTTCATATTTTTAACAGCCTGGAGTTGCCCGTCAGCGCACTCAAGAGTTATTCGGTATACGCCGGTGTTCAGGATGCACTTGTGCAGTGGTGGTACGGACATAATGCAGTTGCCTTTTTCCTCACCACGCCCTTCCTGGGTTTAATGTACTATTTTGTACCTAAGGCAGCCAACCGGCCTGTGTACTCCTATCGACTATCCATAGTACATTTCTGGTCGCTGATATTCATTTATATCTGGGCCGGACCACATCACCTTCTTTACTCCTCACTCCCGGACTGGGCACAAAACCTGGGTGTGGCATTCTCAGTTATGCTTATCGCACCTTCATGGGGAGGGATGATCAACGGACTTCTTACACTTCGCGGGGCCTGGGACAAAGTACGTACAGATCCTACCCTGAAATTTATGGTAGTGGCGATAACAGGATATGGTATGGCCACTTTCGAAGGCCCGATGTTATCGTTGAAAAATGTAAATGCTATTGCCCATTTTAGCGACTGGATCATAGCGCATGTACATGTAGGAGCCTTGGCTTGGAATGGATTCCTGATTTTCGGTATGGTCTATTGGCTGGTGCCTAAAATGTTCAAAAACCGCTTGCACTCAGTACCCATGGCCAATTTCCATTTCTGGATAGGTACCCTGGGAATTATTTTATATGCCTTGCCCATGTATGTGGCTGGTTTCACCCAGGCGCTTATGTGGAAGAATTTCAATCCGGACGGCACTCTTGTATATGGCAATTTTCTTGAAACGGTCAATGAAATTATGCCGATGTACTGGATGAGGGCTATAGGAGGCTCTCTTTACATTGTCGGTTTCATAGTGATGCTCTATAATATCGCTGTCACTATCAGATCGGGCAGCAAAGTAGAGGACGAACTGGCCGAAGCCCCGGCATTGACACGAGTTACGCGCAGAAGAACTGCCGGTGAAACCTATCATACCTGGCTGGAACGCAGACCTATACAGCTCACCATCTTAGCCACAATCGCAATTCTTATCGGTGGGATTGTTCAGATCATTCCGACAATTATTGTGAAATCGAATATTCCTACCATCACTAGTGTTAAACCCTATACTCCTTTGGAATTGGAAGGCAGGGATCTCTATATACGTGAAGGATGTGTTGGATGTCATTCGCAAATGGTTAGACCTTTCAGAAGTGAAGTGGAACGCTATGGGGAATATGCCAAAGCCGGTGAATTTGTATACGATCACCCCTTCCTATGGGGTAGCAAAAGAACAGGCCCGGATCTGCTCCGGATAGGTGGTAAGTACTCGGACAGCTGGCACCTGAATCATATGTATGATCCCCAAAGTACTTCCTCTGGTTCAATTATGCCGGCCTACCAGTGGTTGGTCCTGAATGAACACGATCGAAGCGCAATAGTAGCTAAAATGGAAGCTATGGTAAGCCTGGGTGTTCCCTATACAGAAGAAGATATTGCAAATGCCTATGCATCGATGGATGAGCAGGCGCTGCAGATTGAAAAAAACCTGTATACAGATCCGGAATTCGTCAATTCATATGAAGCTGATAAAAAATATGCCGCGGATAACGGACTTGAATTTGTGGAGATGCGAGACAGGGAGATCATCGCAATGATTGCATACCTGCAAAGGCTGGGTACCGACATTAAGGTAAGTGAACCTGGCAACCAAGTAACCAAAAATCAATAGATCATGCTAAAGTTTATAAAAAATCATATGGAGAGCATGGAAGGCATAGCAACCTATCCCATGATATCCTTACTCATATTCTTTGTCTTTTTTGCGCTTCTTTTCTTGTGGGTCCTTACTGCATCCAAACAACATATTAAGGAAATGAGTGAATTGCCATTAGACGAAAATCAACCTAAACCGTAAATCTTATGAAAAATATGTCGCCATGGTGGATCAGGATCCCCGTAGTATTCTTCCTCGTCTTCGGATTGATGGAATATTTTATCGATTCGGGCGATAAACCCGCCTTTTTGGAATATCCGATTACACAGTTCTTTCTGTTATTGGTACTCTTAATAATGATCGCGATAGAAATTATTCTAAAATCCATCGAAAATGTGCTGTTCCAGACCCTTTCCGAGGAAGCCAAAGAGAGGTATCTGCACGCCAAGGCATCATCCTGGGAATCGAGCTGGGCCAAAAAAATGTATATGAAGCTGTTGGGGTCCAAACCAATGGAAAAGGAGGGTGAGATTATATTGGATCACAATTACGACGGGATTAAAGAACTTGATAATAAATTACCGCCCTGGTGGGTATATCTGTTTTACGCCACAATTATTTTTGGCGTAGTCTATCTCGCCCGCTTTCATGTATTCGGGGATTACGACCAGGATCTCGAATACGAACAGGAAGTTGCAGCAGCACAGGCCGCAATTGAAGAATACAAGAAAACCGCCAAAGATCTCGTGGATATCAATACGGTAGAGTTACTTACCGATGCCTCTGATCTGGAAGCGGGTAAGGAAATTTTTGAAGTTAATTGCGTAGTATGTCACATGGCAGATGGAGGAGGGGGAATTGGGCCTAATTTAACCGATGAGTACTGGATTTCAGGTGGTGGCATAAAGAATGTCTTTAATACCATTTCCGAAGGTGGACGTGCCGGCAAGGGTATGGTCGCCTGGAAGCAAGTCCTAAAACCGGCCGAAATGGCACAGGTATCGAGTTACTTGCTCACCTTCCAGGGTACAACCGCAGCTAATCCGAAAGCAGCCGAAGGTGATGTCTGGATCGATCCGGATGCGCCACCATCTGACGAGGAAGTCCCAGCGGATAATGTACCGGAGCAGGAGATTGATTCGGCCGCTGTGGTAACAAATTAGGAGGACGAGTATCTTATAGAACCGTATAGGTAATGGACGAGAAATTCAGGGATTCCATAGCGACCATCAGTGATGAGGGAAAACGAGCCTGGATACATCCAAAAAAACCCAGCGGACGCTACTATACCTATCGAAAATGGGTTAGCTATGGATTGTTATTATTTCTCTTCGTAGCTCCTATCATCAAAATCAACGGCAATCAGTTCCTGATGTTCAATGTTTTGGAACGCCGGTTTAATATTTTCGGCTTCCCGTTCTGGCCTCAGGACTTCCATCTTTTTGTGATTTCCATGATTATTGGCGTGATATTCATCGCGCTGTTTACAGTGGCTTACGGACGCATTTTTTGCGGTTGGATGTGCCCGCAAACTATTTTTATGGAGATGGTCTTTCGAAGGATCGAATATTGGATCGACGGAGATCGGGGTGCACAGATACGTTTGGCTAAAATGCCATGGAATGCATTTAAGATCAGAAAACGCGTGCTTAAGTGGATAGTTTTTTTTGCAATTTCTTTTTTTATTTCCAATATTTTCCTCGCGTATCTGATAAGCACTGACAAACTGATTATGTACGTCACAGCAGGGCCTGCAAAGCACCTTAGCACCTTCATTTCTCTGCTGATATTTACAGCGGTTTTTTATTTTGTCTTTGCCTGGTTCAGAGAACAAGTATGCATTATAGCCTGCCCTTATGGCCGTATGCAGGGCGCATTATTAGACAACAAATCGATTGTAGTGGCTTACGATCACAAACGGGGCGAAGGAATAAACGGGCGCAAAAAATTTAGGAAAAATGAAGACAGGGATGTTCTGGGCCACGGGGATTGTATAGATTGCTTTCAATGTGTTCATGTTTGCCCAACAGGTATTGACATCCGCAATGGTACGCAGCTGGAATGCGTGAATTGTACCGCATGCATTGATGAGTGCGATACGATTATGGAAAAAATAAATCGCCCGAAGGGACTGATCAGATATGCAAGCGAAGATAATATCGTCAAAAAAGCAAAATTTGTTTTCACACCCAGACTCAAAGGGTATACCGCAGTTCTTGTAATCCTTACGGGGGTCCTGGTAGGAATGATGTTTTTGCGCAATGATTTGGAGGCCAATATATTAAGATTACCAGGTCAATTGTACGAAAGAAAAGAAGGAAATATTATCAGTAATGTTTACACTTATAAATTGATAAATAAAACAAATAAGAATATCGCCGATGTGAGTTTTAGGTTATTATCCCATCGGGGAACAGTTGAGCTGGTAACCCATGAGAATTTTGAAGTTCCGGCACAAAATCTGGCCGAGGGAACACTCTTTATCGAGATCAATAATGCAGGTTTGGATGGAGATAAAGATAAATTGAAGATTGGTGTTTATAGTGGAGATGAATTGATCGAAACAACAACTGCCCGGTTCCTGGCACCGCGGGCATACAACTGACATTAAACTTAATATCATAAGAATGAAGATCAACTGGGGAACAGGAATAGTACTTGCGTTTATCGGCTTTATAGGATTCATCCTGTATTTTGTTGTGATCGCGAATACCGATCAAAAAGCGGATCATAATTTAGTAACCGACGAATACTACCAGGAAGAACTTGCCTATCAACAGGAAATAGATGCAGTTTCAAATGCCATAAATTATGCATCGCAATTTAAGTTCGAGAAATCCGAAGACGGATTATTAATTTCTGTCCCTGAAGTTGTACGGCAGCAGAATGCCGAAGGAACAGTGTCCCTATACAGACCATCCAATAAACATTTGGATTTTAACTTAGACATAAGTTTGTCCAATTCACATTTGCTCATACCTGACAATCGTTTGTTGGGTGGTCGTTGGGACATTAAGATAAGATGGAG